>JBOHYT010000122.1:0-6100 GCA_050738055.1 Rhodanobacteraceae bacterium | reverse complement strand
CGGGGCCGTGAGCCCCACGGTCGTGAACCCCACGGTCGTGAACCCCGCGGCCATGAACCGTGGGGTCCGCGCCAAGGTGGCAGCGGCAGCGGCGGCCCCGACCTCGAGGCATGGTTGCGCAAGGCGCGGCGCAGCCTCGGGCCGTTCGGCCGCGGGCCGCTCGGCGCGCTGGCGTTGATCGTGCTGGCGATCGTGCTGTGGCTGGTGATCGGCGGCTGGACGATGGTCGGCAACCAGCAGGTCGGGTTGTTGCTGCGCTTCGGCCGGCTCGAAGGCGTGCTGCAACCGGGCCTGCATTTTCATGTGCCGGTGCCGGTCGACCACGTCGATGTCGTCGATCTCGGCCGCACCCGTACGCTCAGCGACGATGTGCGCCTGCTGACCGGCGACGGGCAATTGGCGATCGTCGATTACGACGTCCAGTACAAGATCAACGATGCGCGGAAGTTCCTGTTCTCGTCGCGCGACTCGGAGGAAACGACGCGCAACGCCGCGACTGTCGCGGTGCGCGCGGTGGTCGGCTCGCATGATCTGCAGCAATTGATGGATCGCAGCGGCGACGGGCTCGACAAGGCCATCCAGTCGCGCCTGCGCACCACGCTCGCGCAGGCGGACATCGGCGTCACGATCAGCGCGGTTGGCATCCAGAATGTCGGGGTGCCCTCGGAGGTGAAGAAGGCCTTCGACGGCATCGCCAAGGCGCACGAGGACGCCAAGGCCGCGCAGGCCACGGCGCGTGCGGACGTCATTCGCCAGAAGGTCGAGGCCGACGCCAAGGCTGCCGCGCTCAAGGCCGGTGCAGAAAGTTACCGTAGCCAGAACATCGCCGAGGCGCAGGCGGAAGTCGCGCGCTTCGACCAGGTCCTCGTGCAATACCACGCTGCGCCGCAGGTCACCCGGCACCGGCTGTGGCTGCAGGCCATGCACGACGTGCTGACGAAGAATCGGGTGGTCGTGAATACCGGCCGCGGCGGTGTGATCATTCAGTTCCCGCCGCGCACCCCGGAAGCGACCTCCGGAGCTGCACCCGCATCCGCCGGTTCCAGCGCGCCGGCCTCGGCGTCGTCGGCGCCGGCGCCGGCATCACAGGGATCCTCTTCCGCGCCGCCGGTGACGTCGGGTCCCACGTTGCAGGGGGTGGGCGCATGAAATTCCTGATCCCGATCGTGATCATCATATTGGCGCTGCTCGCGGCGAATGGCATCTACGTGGTGGCCGAGGGACACGCCGCGCTGCTGACGCGCTTCGGGCACGTCGAGGCCAGTGACATCGGCCCCGGGTTGCATTTCAAGCTGCCGTTCGTCGAGGATGTGAGCAGCTACGACACCCGTGCGATCGTGCTGCGCTCGGAACCCGAAGATTACAAGACCGAAGACGGCGATCCGGTCCGCGTGGGCTTTTTCGTGCGCTGGCGTGTGGCCAATCCGCACCTCTGGTTCAAAGCCACTACCGGCGATGACCTGCAGGTGACCCAGCAGATGACGCCGGTGATCCGCGCCGCGTTGCGCAGCGAAATCGCCGGACACAGCGAGGCGGACGTGCTGGCGACCGACGGAGGACCCATCGACCAGGCCTTGCGTGCCTCGGTAAGCGGCGATCTGCGCCGGCGGTTGGGCGTCACGATCCTGGACATTGGTGTCGAACGCGTGTTGCCGCCGGACGATGCGTTGAACTCACTGTACAAGCGCATGAGCGCCGAAGCCGATGCGCAGGCCGGTGAAATCGGCGATGGGGGCGAAGCGGCTGCGGCCGCCATCAGTGCCAAGGGCGATGCTGCCGACCAGAAGGTGATCGCCGTGGCAACGAACGAAGCCGCCGTGGTGCGCGGGCAGGGCGACGCGGAGGCGGCGAAGATCTACGCGTCCGCTTCGGCCAAGGATCCGCAGTTCTTCCGCTACTGGAGCAGTCTGGAAACCTGGCGCAAGTCCTTCAGCAAGGGCGGCGCGGTGGTGGTGCTCGACCACAACTCGCCGTTCATGCGTGCGATCGACGAGGGCGCTGCCAGCGGCACGGTCGGCACTGCGAAGCATTGAATTTGCAGGAGCGGCGGGAGCCGCGAACTGTACGCAAAACGTTCCCCGCGGAGTGCGTCGGACCTTCCGTCGGGCCTTCCGGCCCTCCTACTGTAGGAGCGGCGGAAGCCGCGAGCGGCACCACGCAACACAACATCGAAGCGAGAAAACCATGGGACAAAGCGTAGTCATCCTTGGAGCCCAGTGGGGAGACGAAGGCAAGGGCAAGATCGTCGACCTGTTGACGCAGGACATCGGCGCGGTGGTGCGTTTCCAGGGCGGCCACAACGCCGGCCACACGCTGGTGATCCAGGGCAAGAAAACCGTCCTGCACCTGATCCCGTCGGGCATCCTGCGCGAAGGCGCGCTGTGTTTGATCGGCAATGGCGTGGTGCTTTCGCCCGCCGCGCTCAAGAAGGAGATCGCGGAACTCGAAGGCAACGGCGTGGAAGTGCGCTCGCGCGTCAAGATTTCTCCGGCCACGCCGTTGATCATGCCGTACCACATCGCGCTGGATCAGGCGCGCGAGAAGGCCGCCGGGGCGGGCGCGATCGGCACCACCGGCCGCGGCATCGGGCCCGCCTACGAGGACAAGGTCGCGCGCCGCGGGGTGCGCGTCGCGGACTTGAGCTATCCGCATGAGCTCGCGGAAAAGTTGCGCGAAGTGATGGCGTACCACAACTTCGTGCTGACGAAGTTCCTCGATGCCGAAGCCGTCGATGTCCAGAAGACGCTGGATGAAGCGATCGCCTTCGGCGAATACGTCGAACCGATGAAATCGGATGTCGCCGGCATCCTGCATGACCTGCGCCGGGACGGCCAGCGGGTGCTGTTCGAAGGCGCGCAGGGCGCGCTGCTCGACATCGATCATGGAACCTATCCGTACGTCACCTCCAGCAACACCACCACCGGCGGCGCGCTGGCCGGTGCGGGGGTTGGCGCCGACTACATCGACTACGTGCTCGGCATCGCCAAGGCCTATGCCACGCGCGTCGGCGGCGGACCATTCCCGACCGAACTCGACGACGACATCGGCGCGCACATCCGCAAGCGTGGCGACGAATTCGGCGCATCGACCGGACGTCCGCGCCGTTGCGGCTGGATGGACATCGTCGCGCTGAAGCGCGCTGTGCTGATCAACGGCATCACCGGGCTTTGCATCACCAAGCTCGACGTGCTCGACGGCATGGAAAAACTCAACGTGTGCATTGCGTATGAATACCGTGGCAAGCGCACCGAGTACGCGCCGCTCGACGCCGAGGGCTGGAAGGAGTGCACGCCGGTGTACCTGGAGTTCCCGGGCTGGGGTGAATCCACCCACGGCGTCACCGAGTGGAACGGGCTGCCGCCTGCCGCACGCGCGTACCTGCGCGCGCTGGAGGAACTCGCGGGTTGTCCGCTCGCGATCGTCAGCACCGGCCCCGACCGCGACGCCAACATCGTCCTGCGCGATCCGTTCGCGTAATTTTCCCGACCGGGAATATTTGGCTTGACATGACCTCTGCGACCAATAATGATCCCGATCGGGATCATTTCAATGAGCGCGCGGCGATGCCGAATAAATTTTCCCGATCGGGAACAGCAGGCGAACCCTCTTCCGAGGAACTCAGCGCCATCGCTTCGGCTGTCCGGGTGGCACGACGTAAGCACCGCTTGACCCAGGCCCAACTCGCGGGGCTGTCGGGTACCGGACTGCGCTTCATCAGCGAATTGGAGCGTGGCAAGCCCAGCATCAGCCTCCACAAACTGCTTCCGGTGCTGGCCGTATTGGGTTTGCAATTGCGGGTCGTCGAAGCGCCATGACCGATCCCCTGCATGTCAGCCTGTTCGACCAACCGGTTGGCGAATTGAGCATACAGGGCCCGGTGCGCGCGCCGGAAGATTGGCGGTTCACCTATAACCCGCAGTACGTCCATCGAGCGCGAGCGGTAGGGCTGTCCGTCAGCATGCCCGTACGCGACGCACCTTATGAGGGCTCGGTCACACGCAATTGGTTTTGCAACCTGCTGCCGGAAGGCGCGGTGCGCGAAGCGATCGCATTGCGGCTGCGCATCCCGCCGCGGGACGACTTCGCGCTGCTGGCCAGCATCGGCGGCGAATGCGCCGGAGCGGTCAGCATCACATCGCCGGATGCGCGGCCGGCGACTACGCCGGACGCGGAGTTGAAGCTCGCCGATCTGCTGCCGCCGCCCGATGAAGCGATGAGCGAAGGCGAATGGGCGCTGCTGGGCACGCCGCGCCGCCTGTCGCTGGCTGGCGCGCAAGACAAGATCGCCGTGCTCCGCGCGGATGACGGCGTGATCCGCCTTCCCGCGGTCGGCGAAATCACCACGCATATCTTCAAGCCGGAGAGCACGCGTTTGCGCGGCCTGCGCGATCTGGAAGCCCTTGGGCTCGCACTGGCGCGCGTGATCGGCTTGAGTGCGGTGGAGGCCTCAATCATCGAGATATCCGGGCACAAGGGATTGCTTATCGAACGGTATGATCGGGTCATGCGGGACGGCAGCTTTGCCCGACTGCACCAGGAAGATTTCTGCCAGGCACTCGGTTATCCGGGCGAACTCAAATATGAGGCTGGGGGTGGCCCCTCGCTGGCGCAATGCGCGAACCTGGTTCGTCAACGTCTGCGTCTGGGCCCGGTCGCGGTACAGGCCTTGCTGGATTGGGTCATCTACAACGCCGTCATCGGCAACGCCGACGCACACGCCAAGAACCTGGCGTTGCTTTGCAATCCGGATGGCCACCGCAGTCTCGCGCCGTTCTACGACCTGGTGCCTACCATCGCGTTTTCCCGGAGGCTGGTGGACCGCACGCCGGCCCTGCGCATCGGCGACTGCGCGCACATGGAGCAGATCACATCGGCGCACTGGCGCGCGCTCGCGGCCGCCACGGGCTATGCGCCAGGTTTCGTGCTCGGTCGCCTCGCTGAAATTTCCGAAGCGGTCGCCTGCAAGCTTGACGAGGTGGCAAGCGCGCTGATCGCTCAAGGCGCGGACGCAACACGCATTGACAAGGTGCTGCCGCTGCTGCGCGCGCGCACGCAGCACATGCGCACGCCATGATGCGTCGACGCTCGGATTCGGAATGGATCGGAATTCGCTCTGCGCGGTTTTTCGATTCGCCGCGCGGCGCTACCATGCAAGGTCTCATGGTCACACGAAGATCGACCTCATGGACATGCGCGCACTCGGGCCATCCGGTCTGCAGGTTTCGGAACTCGGGCTTGGCTGCAACAACTTCGGCGCACGCGTGGACGAGCCGGGCACCCGCGTGGTGCTGCACGCGGCGCTGGATGCGGGCATCAACTTCTTCGACACCGCCGATTCCTATGGCGACAAGGGCGGCTCGGAAACCCTGCTGGGCAAGCTGCTGGGCGAGCGCCGCAAGGATGTAATCCTCGCCACCAAATTCGGCTCGCCGATGCGCGAGGACGTGACGCGCCGCAATGGTTCGCGCCGGTACGTGATGCAGGCGGTCGAGGACAGCCTGCGCCGGTTGCAGACCGACTGGATCGACGTCTATTACCTGCATTGGCCCGATCCGCTGACGCCGATCGAGGAAACCCTGCGCGCGCTCGATGACCTGATCCATGCGGGCAAGGTGCGCTACATCGGTGCCTGCAATCTCGCGGCGTGGCAGGTGGTCGAAGCCGAGTGGATCGCGCGCGAACTCGGCACCCATCATTTCCTTTGCGCGCAGAATGAATACAGCCTCGTCCACCGCGCGCTGGAAGCCGAGTTGCTGCCCGCGCTGGCCGCGTACCGCTTGTCATTGGTACCGTACTTCCCGCTTGCCAGCGGTCTTTTGACCGGCAAGTACCACCGCAACGAAGACGCACCGAAGGATTCGCGCTTCGCCAACTGGAAGAACCTTGGCGAGCGCTACCAGACCGACGCGAACTGGGATCGCATCGAAAAGCTGGAATCCTGGTGCAGCGACCACGGGCGCAGCCTGCTGGAACTCGCCTTTGCGTGGCTGCTTGCGCACGACGAAGTGGCAAGCGTGATCGCGGGCGCCACCAAACCCGAACAGGTCACCGGCAATGCCCGTGCCGTCGCGTGGCGCATGAGCGCCGCCGAACGCGCGGA
>JBOHYT010000121.1:0-1215 GCA_050738055.1 Rhodanobacteraceae bacterium | reverse complement strand
TGCCGGTCCCACCCGCCGCCGCAGGCCCCGCCGCGCCCGCCGCGCCCGCAATTCCGCCGGCCGCCGCGCCTCACCCTGCCGTACAATAGCCCCGTCCGCGCCGCGTGAGCCGGACGAACGCTTCGTGTCCTCCGGAGTCCCCGCCCGCATGCCCGCTCGCCAACCGCGCTCGCGCGCGCGCTCCGCAGCGCGCCGAGCCGATCCGCCCGACACACCGGCCGCCGCCGACGCCGACCGCCGCGCCGATCCAAGCGATACCCCGCTCCCCCACCCCGCCGGATTCCATCTGACCGCCGGCTTGGAACGGCTCGACCCGAACCTCCAGCCCGACCGCCCCGAATCCTGGGCGCCGTTCATGCAGGAGGCGCTGAAGCAGGCCCTGCGCGCCTACGCCGCCGCCGAAGTCCCCGTCGGCTGCGTCATCGTTGACGAGCACGGCCGGATCGTCGGCCGCGGTTTCAACCAGCGCGAACTGCTGCAGGACCCCACCGCTCACGCCGAGATGCTCGCCATCACCGCCGCCGCCGAAGCGCGCCAGAGCTGGCACCTGGGTGGCTGCACGCTCGTCGTCACGCTGGAACCCTGCTGCATGTGCATCGGCGCGATCGTGCTGGCGCGCTTCGACCGCGTCGTCTTCGGCGCGTGGGATCCCAAAGCCGGCGCCTGTGGTTCGGTCGTCGATGTGCCGCAGCTCCAAAAGTTGAATCACCATCCGAAAATGCTGCCCGGCGTGATGGCGCCCGACTGCGGCGCGATCCTGACCCAGTTCTTCGCCGAGCGCCGCCGGAACAAAACGCGCACCCCGCGCGCTGACTGAACCTCGTCCCGCGGTGCAGCCATCGCATCTTCCTGGCCTGGGAACCACGGTCTCCAGACCTGCGCATGACCCACATTGTTTCGAGTTTCAGTCATTTCTTGCGCCCGAAGGGTGCAGCCGTTCAATTAGCCGGGGCGTGACCGGAGAACCCGGTCCGCAGGGCTCGGAGGGTACCCCCGGAACGCGGTCGCCAGACCGCCCCGCGCGGGCCGAGGCAATGTCACATTTCCCACGTTTTTCCGCGCGGAACGTCGCAGGCGACGGGCCAAAATGCATTCACTTCGTTGAACGCCATGCACGATTCCGCACGATGGAAGGTCGGGAGCGTTGTTCTGCTTCGGATCGCGCGGAAGAATTTTTAGGGAGGGTCGTGGCGAAACGAAACGTCTCGCCACGAC
>JBOHYT010000120.1:0-5320 GCA_050738055.1 Rhodanobacteraceae bacterium | reverse complement strand
TTGGTGGGTGCTGAGGGGATCGAACCCCCGACCCTCTCCGTGTAAAGGAGACGCTCTACCGCTGAGCTAAGCACCCCCGCTTCAATCGATACCGCATCGCGCGCAGCGCGATTATCACTCCCCCTCTCCCCCGCAGTCTCTTGTTCACATCTCACGAAACAGCACGCGACCCACCCAACACTCGTCATTCCGGGGCTGCCCGCAGCGTCACTGCGGGCAGAACCCGGAATGACGAGTGTTATGGCCATCGAACTCGTTCGCCGAATTGTGATCAAGAGACAGTGCGTAGGCCGGCTCAAGGAGCGCAGCGACGGAGCCGGCTTGGCCGGTGCTTGCCGGCTCCGCCCTTCCGGCTTGAGCCGGCCCACCCGTCTGTTGGGGAGAGGGAGTTTGATGCTGCCGGCTGCCGTCTCTCGATGGTGGGCGGTGCGGCGGGTCAAGACCCGCCCTACGCCTCCCGTCTCCCGTCTCTCGTCTTTCGATGGTGGGCAGTGCGGCGGGTCAAGACCCGCCCTACGCTCTCGTCTCCCGAATCCCGAAACGCTGCGGCCGACGCGAATCGCGTCGGCCGCCGGAACCCGCATGCAACCGGCGAACGCCGGCGGCGACACGAAACTTCAGTTCAGCGCATCCTTGAGCGCCTTGCCTGCCTTGAAGGCCGGCACTTTCGACGCCTTGATCTTGATGGTGTCGCCGGTGCGCGGATTGCGGCCGGAACGCGCGGCACGCTTGCGCACGACGAAGGTGCCGAAACCCACCAGCGAAACGTCATCGCCCTTCTTGAGCGCGCGCTTGATCTGGTCCGTCACGGCATCGAGCGCACGTCCGGCATCTGCCTTCGACAGATCGGCGTGATCGGCAATTGCATTGATCAACTCAGCTTTGTTCATGGAGACTCCCTCTTGGGTTCGAGCAGCCCGCGGAATGTTCGGCGGAAAGGCGCCCCGGAAAATGCGGAAGCGACCCATCCGATCGTGTTGCAATCCCCGTATCGAGGCGCGGCGTTGGTTCGCGCGTCGCACGGCCCGGTCTTTATACCAGCGCCCCGGAAGCCGCGCAATAAAGGCAGGGCGTGGATTTCAGCGATTCCATCCCTCGCGCACGCCGTCCGTCGGAACAACCACACGAAACAAACAAACGCAAGTGCCGGAGGAAACCGTCGCCAACGGGATCAATGCGTGCGCGCCGAACCACCGTCCTCCGCGGCCTCGCGCGCTGTTTCCGGCGCGAGCTTTCCCGTTTCGGTCGCCGCCGGGTCGGCATTCGCCGGCAACGGCGTCAACGGATGCTCCAGTGCGAGTTCCAGCACCTGGTCGATCCAGCGCACCGGATGGATGGTCAGCGCGTCGGTGATGTTCTTCGGGATCTCCGCGAGGTCCTTTTCGTTTTCTTCCGGAATTATCACCGTGGTGATGCCGCCGCGATGCGCCGCGAGCAATTTCTCCTTGAGGCCGCCGATCGGCAGCACCCGGCCGCGCAGCGTGATCTCGCCGGTCATCGCGATTTCCGCGCGCACCGGATTCTTGGTCAATGCCGATACCAGCGCGGTACACATCGCGATGCCGGCGCTGGGGCCGTCCTTGGGCGTCGCACCTTCCGGCACGTGCACGTGGATGTCGTACTTGTCGTGGAAATCCGCCGCGATCCCGAGCAACTGGCTGCGCGCACGCACGACCGATTGCGCGGCCTGGATGGATTCCTTCATCACGTCGCCGAGTTGTCCGGTGAGGATCAGCTTGCCCTTGCCCGGCACCACGGTCGCCTCGATGCTCAGGAGGTCACCGCCGACCGAAGTCCATGCGAGCCCGGTCACCAGGCCGACCTCGTTCTGCTGTTCCTTGCGGCCGAAGTCGAAGCGGCGTACGCCAAGGTATTTGTCGAGGTTGCGCGATTCCACCTTGACGGTCGCGTTGCGCTTGCGCGGCGCCCGGGACTTGGTTCCCGCCTTGCCCTCGGCCGACACTCCCGCCGGTTTCTTCGCCGGTTTTTCGGTTTCCGCGAGAGTGAGTTCCTTGACCACCTTGCGGCAGATCTTGGCGAGTTCGCGCTCGAGGTTGCGCACACCCGACTCGCGCGTGTAGTAGCGGATGATGTCGCGCAGCGAACCCTCCGATACCGAAAGCTCATCGTCCTTGAGTCCGGCAGCCTTGATCTGCTTGGGCAGCAAATACTTGGTCGCGATCGCAACCTTCTCGTCCTCGGTGTAGCCGGGAATGCGGATCACCTCCATGCGGTCCAGCAGCGGCGCAGGGATGTTCATGGTGTTGGCGGTCGCGATCCACATCACCTCGGACAGGTCAAAATCGACCTCGAGGTAATGGTCGTTGAAAGCGTGGTTCTGCTCGGGGTCCAGCACCTCCAGCAGCGCCGCCGACGGATCGCCCCGGAAATCCATCGCCATCTTGTCGATCTCGTCCAGCATGAACATCGGGTTCTTGGTCCCGACTTTCGACATGTTCTGGATGATCCGCCCCGGCAATGACCCGATGTAGGTGCGGCGGTGTCCGCGAATCTCGGCTTCGTCGCGCACTCCGCCCAGACTCTGGCGCACGAATTTGCGGTTGGTGGCGCGTGCGACCGAATGACCCAGCGAGGTCTTGCCGACGCCGGGCGGTCCGACCAGGCACAGGATCGGGCCCTTGATCTTGTTCACGCGCTGCTGCACGGCCAGGTACTCGAGGATCCGTTCCTTGACCTTCTCCAGGCCGTAATGATCTTCGTCCAGCACCCGCTGGGCCATGCGCAGGTCCTTGCGCACCTTGCTGCGCTTCTTCCACGGCACGCCGGTCAGCCAGTCGAGGTAATTGCGCACCACCGTGGCTTCCGCCGACATCGGCGGCATCTGCTTCAGCTTGTTGAACTCGGCCCTGGCCCGGGCGAGCACCGGCTTGGGCATTCCGGTCTGCTCGATCTTCTTGGCGAGCGCGTCGATCTCGTTGCCGCCCTCCTCGATGTCGCCGAGCTCCTTCTGGATCGCCTTCATCTGCTCGTTGAGGTAATACTCGCGCTGGCTCTTCTCCATCTGGGTCTTGATGCGTCCCCGGATGCGCTTCTCGACCTGCTGCAGGTCGAGTTCGCTTTCGACCAGGCCGATCAGCATTTCGGTACGCGCGCCAACGGGGAGCGTATCCAGCACTTTCTGTTTGTCGGAAAGCCGCACCGAAAGATGCGCGGCGATTGAATCGGCGAGCCGCGACAGGTCGTCGATGCCGGACAGCCCGGTCAGCACCTCCGGCGGCAACTTGCGGCTTTGCCGCACCAGTTGTTCGAACAGACTGATCAGCATGCGCGCGGCGGTTTCGAGTTCACTCGGCGGGCGGTCGAATACCGGCTGCAGCGAAACCGCAACGGCTCTCAGCATGCCGTCGGCCTCGAGGCAACGCTGCAGTTGCGCCCGCGATTGGCCCTCGACCAGCACCTTCACCGTGCCGTCCGGCAGTTTCACCATCTGCAGCAGGCTGCCAATGGTGCCGACCAGGTTCAGGTCGCCCTCGCCCGGGTCGTCGGTTTCCGGCTGCTTCTGCGCCAGCAGCAGGATGCGGCGGTCGCCTTCCATGGCGGCTTCGAGCGCCTTCATCGACTTCTCGCGGCCGACAAACAGCGGGATCACCATGTGCGGATACACCACCACGTCACGCAGCGGCAGCACCGGCAGTTCGACGGTCACGATCGGGGATTCGGTAGTTTCGGTGGGCATGACGGGATTCTTGGAATGGGATCGCACAAAAACCCGCTGGGCGGGCGATGACTGGAGAATGGTGGCGCGGCGCGCCGCAATCAAGCGCCGCGCGGCCCGAACGTGGCGGAAGTCACGGATGGATCGCCTTCATTGCGCCAACAGCCAGGTGCATTGCTCTCGACGCAGCCGATCGCGCGAGCAAGGCGCGCATGTTCGAGGGCGGCAGGTTGGGGTGAGCGGTTTTTGGCGAACCCCAACAGGACGAACGATGTCGGGTTGCACCCGCAAAAAGCGCGGCCTCAACCCAACCTGCACGAAACTGTTCGACGTCGCTTCGAACGAACCCATGGATGGCCGCATCGAAGCGATCAACGCGCCTTTGCATGACGCCGCGGCGCGCGGACGATCGCGCGAGCAAGGCGCATATGTTCGAGGGCGGCAGGTTGGGGTGAGCGGCTTTTCGCGAACCCCAACGGGACGAACGATGTCGGGTTTCGCCCGCAAAAAGCCCCGCCTCAACCCAACCTACACGAAACAATAGTCGCACGCTCGCGCAGCGCGCAAAACCGGGCCCCTCGCAGTAGTGCAGGTTGGGGTGAGCGGCTTTTCGCGAACCCGAACGGGACGAACGAGGTTGGGTTTCACCCGCAAAAAGCGCGGCCTCAACCCAACCTGCGCGAAACAAAAGTCGCACGCTCGCGCATCTAGCAAAACCGCTTTGGCTAGTCGCCCATCTGCTTCTGCAAATGCTCGCGACGTTCCTGCGCATCCAGGGATAGCGTCGCGATCGGGCGCGCCTCGAGGCGATCGAGGCCGATTTCCTCGTCGGTCTCCTCGCAGTACCCGTAGCGGCCTTCCTCGATCTTGCGCAGCGCCTTCTCGATCTTGGAAATCAGCTTGCGATAGCGGTCGCGGGTTCGCAGTTCCAGCGAGTTCTCGGTCTCGCGGGTGGCGCGCTCGGCATCGTCGCCCACGTCACGCACTTCTTCGCGAAGGTTTTCCATCGTCTGGCGCGATTCCTCGACCAACTGGTCGCGCCACTCCTTCAGCTTCTGGCGAAAATACGCCAGCTGCTTCGGACTCATGTATTCCTCTTTGGCGCCGGGGCGATAACCCTTCGGCAAGTCGATGTTCACCGTCGCCGGCAGCGCATAACGGCCGTCTTCGCGCGTGATGGTCTGCTCGTCGCCATTCCCCCCACCGACACTCAGGCGCGCGGCGACGCCGCTGGCCGGCCGCTGGTGCACGCGCTTGCGGGGCGCGGAGGGCTGCTTCTCGCCGTGGAATTTCCCGCCACCATGCGCCACTACCGACGCCGAATGTTCCGGCTGCGCCGCTGCGGCAGCGGCTTTTCGGGGCGCGGCTTTCGCTGGCGCGCGGGATTTCGTGACGCTCCGGGGGGCCTGCGGCTTCCCCGCCTTCTTCGCCGCGGCAGGTCTGAACGGCTTCTTCACCGCAGCCGCCCTGGATGCCTTCGCCGCACTGGGCTTGCCCTTCGCCGCTCCGGTCCGGCCGGCCTTCTTCGCCGCCGGTCGCTGCGCGGCATGGGTCGCCGCCTTGTGCGCAGGCTTGGCGGGCGGCTTCTTCACCGACTTCGCCTTGGTGGTCTTCGCTGCGTGGCTCGTTTTCCTGTCACCGCGT
>JBOHYT010000119.1:0-9424 GCA_050738055.1 Rhodanobacteraceae bacterium | reverse complement strand
ATCTGCATTCCCGCGAGCGCGTGGCTGTCCGACCGCTTCGGCACCCGCAAGGTGTTCGCCGCGTCGATCCTCATTTTCACGCTGGGTTCGCTCGCCTGCGGCATGTCGCAGAGCCTGACGCAACTCGTCGCCGCGCGGGTGCTGCAGGGTATCGGCGGCGCGCTGCTGATGCCGATCGGCCGTTACGTGCTGGTGCGCGCGTTTGGACCGAAGGACTTCGTCGCCGCGATGAGCACCGCGGGCATCCCGGGCCTGCTCGGACCGGTGGTCGGGCCGTTGCTGGGCGGCGTGTTGTCGCAGTACGCATCGTGGCGGTGGATCTTCCTGGTGAACGTGCCGGTGGGCCTCGTCGGGCTGTGGCTCAACCGTACCCGGATGCCGGACTTTCGCGGCGAACGCAGGCCGTTCGACTGGATCGGCTTCGCGCTGTTCGCGTTCGCTTCCGGCATGCTGCTGACCGCTGCCGAAACCGGCGGCGACGGCAATTACCGCGATGCCGCGATCGCCGCGGGCGTCGGTGCGCTGTGCGCGTTCGCCTACTGGCGGTACGGCCGCCGCGCCCGGCATCCGGTCGTGGACCTCACACTGCTCAAGGTGCGCAGCTTCGTGATCGCGGTGGGCGGCGGCATGTGCACGCGGCTCGGCACGGCTGGCCTTTCGTTCCTGCTGATGCTGTTCCTGCAGATCGGTTGCGGCTGGTCGCCGACCGCAGCCGGGCTGATGATCGTGCCGCAGGCGGTTGGGATGGTGCTGATGAAGCTGCTGATCGACCGGATCCTCAAGCGCTACGGGTATCGTCACACGCTGTTCGTGAACACCGCATTCGCGACGCTGCTGCTCGCCTGCTTCGCCCTGCTCGACGCGACCACACCGTGGTGGGGGATCACGATCCTGATGTTCGCCTACGGCTTCGTGATGTCGCTGCAATACACGGCGATGAATACGCTGGCGTTCGTCGACCTGCCGCCGGAACGCACGGCACAGGCGTCGTCGGTCACGTCTGCCGCGCAGTACCTCGTGATCAGCTTCGGCATCGCGCTGTCGTCGTGGCTGCTCGCGGTGTTCCTGCACGGCCGTGCGCACGATGCGGCCGGCTACGTGCACGGCTTCCGCATCTCGGTGCTGGTGATGGCGGTGCTGCCGCTGGTCGCGGTGTACGTGTTTACGCGGCTGCGTCACGACCGACCGGTGCGGGCGCCCATCTCGACGCCGGAAACGGCGGCGTGAAGAAAAGCCCTCCCCTTCAAGGGGAGGGTTGGGTGGGGATGGTGTCGAGATGTTGAGACAGTGACGGTCCACCATCCACCTCCCGGCCTCCCCCTTGAAGGGGGAGGAGCGGAGCGCACACGCACCAGCGTCGTGTAGCATCGCGCGATGGACCACACCACCGCGATCCTGCTGGAGGTTTTCATCATCTTCGCCGCGGCGCAGGTGGGCGGCGTGGTCGCGCGATGGATCCGGCTTCCCGACGTGGTCGGGCAGATCGTGGCCGGGTGCGTGGTCGGACCGTCCGCGCTGGGCTGGATCACGCCGAGCGAACCGCTGGAAGTGTTGTCCGAAATCGGCGTGGTGCTGCTGTTGTTTGCGGTCGGCATGGAAACGCGCCTCGAGGACGTGAAGCGCGTCGGTGGCAGTGCGTTCGCGGTCGGCGTGATCGGCGTCGTGATCCCGTTCGTGGCAGGCACGTTCTGGGCGCATTCGATCGCGCCCGACTGGCCGCGCTCGCTGTTCGTGGCAGCCGCGTTCGTCGCGACTTCGGCCGGCATCACCGCCAGCGTGCTCAAGGGCATGGGCGTGCTGCGGCGCACCGAGAGCCGCGTGATCCTCGGCGCCGCAGTGATCGACGACATCCTCGCCATGCTGCTGCTGGGCGTGGTGGTCGGCATCCAGGCCGGCGGTTCGCTGCGCGCGGGAAGACTCGTGGTGGTTGCCGCGGAAGCCATCGGCTTCGTCCTGGTGGTGGGCTGGCTGGGCACGTGGCTGATGCGGCGCAGTTCGAATTGGCTCGACCGAACCCGCAACCCGCTGTCGCCATTGCTGGTGGTGCTGGTGCTGTGCCTCGGGCTCGCGTGGGTCGCGACCCGTTTCGGCCTCGCCGCGATCATCGGCGCGTTCCTTGCCGGCATGATCGCGTCCGAAACCCACCAGCGCCCGCAACTCGAACTGCAGATGCAGCCGCTGCTCGCGTTGCTGACGCCGTTCTTCTTCGTGCTGACCGGCGCCAAGGTCGAGCTCGCGAAGCTGGCGAGCGCCGAAGCGCTGTGGCTGCTGCTGGTCGCAACGCTGCTGGCGATCGCGACCAAGCTCGCGGGCGGCTGGCTGGGCGCGCTCCGGCTCGGGCCGCGCAGCGCGCTCATCGTCGGCGTCGGGATGATCCCGCGTGGCGAGGTCGGCATCGTGGTGGCGGCGCTCGGGCTTTCCGCCGGCGTGTTCGGTGAGCTGATCTATGCCGTGATCATCGCGATGAGTCTGCTCACCTCGATCATCGCGCCGCCGTTCCTGGCGTTGCTGCTGAAAAGCGGGGAATCGGGAATCGGGAATCGGGAATCGAAAGCGCCGTAGGAGCGGCGGAAGCCGCGATGGCGTCGGCAGGCAGCCATTCGCGGCTCGGGGTATCGATCGCGGCTTCCGCCGCTCCTACGACGGTTTCCCAATGCGCGCTGCGACTGCATCGAAAAATGCCGCAGGCAACTCCGCGATGGCAGGAACTGCCCACCAATTTGCGTGCGCGAAGCCGCGGCATTTGATGGCATCTTTTTCGGTCATCAGGACGGGCAGGCCGTCGCCGAAAGCAAGCTCGCCAAGCGTGTAACGGTGATGGTCGGGGAACGCGTGTTCCGTCGCGTCGATGCCGCGCCCCCGCAACGCATCGAAAAATCTCTGCGGATGACCGATGCCCGCGACGGCGTGCACGCGCGTGCCGGAAAATTCCCTGAGCGGACTTGTGCGTGTGGGCTCCGCGAGTGAAACCGCGTCGCGCACTCCGAGCCGCATCAGGATTTCGCCGGCCTGCGGCTCGCCGCCATTGCAGACCACGAAATCGACTCCCTGCAATCGAGACGCCGGCTCGCGCAGCGGCCCGGCCGGAAGCAGACGCCCGTTGCCGAAGCGACGTACGCCGTCGACCACGCAGACTTCGAGGTCACGCGCCAGCGCGTAATGTTGGAGGCCGTCGTCCGCAATGATCAAGTCGACGTGCTGGTCGAGCAACAACCGCGCCGCCGCGGGCCGATCGGCACCGACCGCAACCGGCACGCCGGTACGCAGCCGAATCAGCGCTGGTTCGTCGCCCACCTCGTCCGGGTTTGGAGTCGTGCCAAGCAGGCACGGCTCGCGCGCGCTGCCGCCATAACCGCGACTGACGACACCCGGTGTGAGCCCGCGTGCCCGCAACGCCTCGACCAGCGCAATCACCAAAGGTGTCTTGCCGGCGCCGCCGGCGGTGAGGTTGCCGACCACGACCACCGGCACCGGCAGACGCGTCGCACCCAACAGCCCGCGCCGGTACAGCGAACGCCGCACGGCTGTCACGCCGCCATACAGGCCGGCCACCGGCAGCGTCCACAGGGGCGGAGCCAGGTCGGGTGTGTACCAGCGGCGTTGCAGGGAATCGGCGAGTGACATCGACACCTGGCGTGCAGCGGAAAGTCAAAAGCAAAGCATTCCACGGATTAACACGGATGACCACGGATAAACCATCGAACATTACCATCACGCGGCAGCGTTCTTGATGAAATCCGTGTCCATCCGTGTCCATCCGCGCCCATCCGTGGTAACGCTTCCGCTCTTTTCCCGGCGCTGTCGTTATCTGCTCTGATCCGCTTTTATCCGTGTCAGAACGCTTTATCCGTGTCCGTAAATGGTGTCAGGGACAATTTTCGCGCGACGGCGTGGGCAAACCCAAGCCGGCGGATCGAAATTGTCCCTGACACCATTTCGATCACGCCGGCACCGTGGCCGGTTCGTGGAACTGCAGGTGGTAAAGCGAAGCGTACTTGCCGCCGCGCGCCATCAGTTCGCCGTGGGTGCCCTGCTCGACGATCCGGCCCGCGTCCAGTACCACGATCTGGTCGGCGTGCTCGACGGTCGAAAGGCGGTGCGCGATCACCAGCGTGGTGCGGTTCTTCATCAACCGCGCCAGCGCATCCTGGATCAGCCGTTCGGACTCGGTGTCCAGCGCGCTGGTCGCCTCGTCCAGCACCAGGATCGGAGCGTCTTTCAGCAATGCGCGGGCGATCGCGATGCGCTGTCGCTGGCCGCCGGACAGCAGCGCGCCACCCTCGCCGACCCGGCTGTGGATGCCATCGGGCAGGTCGCGGATGAACTCCATCGCGTTGGCGGCCTCGGCCGCGGCCACGATGCGCGACTCGCCTGCGTCCGCCAGCGCGCCGTACGCGATGTTGCGCCCGATGGTGTCGTCGAACAGCACCACGTCCTGCCCTACCCACGCGATCTGCGAGCGCAGGCTGCGCAGGGTGTATTCGCGAAGTGGCCTGCCGTCCAGCAACAGCGTGCCGGCGGTCGGCTCGTAGAAGCGCGGGATCAGGCTGGCGGTGCTGCTCTTGCCGCTGCCCGAGCGTCCGACCAGCGCGGTGATCGAGCCGTGTGGGCATTGGAGCGAAATGCCGCGCAACGCCTCGCTGCTCGCGTTGGGATAAGTCAGGCGCACATCGCGGAATTCGAGGTCGCCGCGGCAACCCGAGATGACGATGGCGCCTGCCTCGTCCTGCTCCATCGGCGCGTCCAGTATCCCGAACAATTCATCCGCTGCGGCCAGGCCGCGCTGCACGTTGGCCTGCACCGTGGTCAGCCGCTTCAGCGATGGCAGGATGCCGCCCATGCACATGAACACGGTCGCGAACGCGCCTGCGGTGAGCCCGAACCCTGTCATGAAGGGACGAGTCGCGACAAACACGATGATGGCCAGCGCAACCGCCGCCACCAGTTGCACGAATGCCGTGGACACGCCATTGGTCGCCGCAATCTTGACGTTCATCTTGCGATCGCGATCCGTGACTTCGTCGAAGCGCTTCGACTCGTACTGCTGGCCACCGAACACCTTGACCTCGCGGTGCGCGCCAACCACTTCCTCGACGACCCCGGTGACCCGACCGACGAGGTTCTGGATGGTGACGTTGATGCGCCGATAGCGGCGACCGACCCAGACCACCAGCAGCCCGACCAGCGGCACCATCAACAGCAACACCAACGCCAGGATCCAGTTGGTCCACACCATCACCGCCACCAGCCCCACCACGGTCAGGCCATCGACCACCGCCGTCTTGGCCGAATCCGTGGTCGCCTGCGCCACCTGGTTGGAGGTGTAGGTGATGCGGGAAATCTGCTGACCGGACGATTCCGCATCGAAGAAAGCGGTCGGCATGTGCAGATACTTGTCGAAGATCTGGCAGCGGATGTCTTGCACCACGCCGCGGCCGACGTAGGCGACGCCGTAGCTCTCGATGTAGACCGCGATACTGCGCACCAGGAAGATCCCGACGATGAAGATCGGCATCCAGAAGATCACCGTCGGGTCGCGTTCCACGAACAGCTTGTCGATCAGCGGTTTGATCGCCCGCGCGAATACCGTCATGCAGGCGGCATCGACCACCATCGCGAGCAGCGTCAGTCCGGCGGCCATCCGGAACGGCCGCAGGTATCCGAGCAGGCGCCGATAGACCGCCGCGTCGGAACCCTGCATTCGGGGCGCGTCAGCCACCGCCGGGAGACGCCGCCGGCGCGGTGGCGATCGACAAATGCGTGAACCCCAGCCTGCCAAGCGCATCCATCGCGGTCACCACGGCCTGGTGCGGCGTCTGGCCGTCGGCGCGCAGCAGCACGGGTCGATCGTGGTCATTGCCCGCGACCGCCTCGATCGCGCGCTGCAGGGTCGGCTCGTCGTCGCCAAGCACACGGTTGTCGCCAACGAAGAAATGTCCTTCGCGGTCGATCACGATCACCAGCGTATGCTTCGCGGGCGCGCTGGCCTGGTCGCTCGCCTGCGGCAGCGACACCTTGAGGCGCCCCTGTTGCACGAACGTCGTGGTGAGCACGAAGAACATCAACAGCGTCAACAGCACGTCGATCAGGCTGACGACGTTGATCTCGAATTCATCGGTGCGGGCGGAGCCGATGCGCATCGCGGTGTCCGTCAGCCGGCGACCTGGGCGGTCCGCCTGGAGGGCGTCGGCGCCGCAGGCGCGCGCGCCTCGACAGGCATCGGGCGAGGCGTCGACAATTCGTCGAGCAGCGCGGTCGCCTGCTTTTCCATCTCCACCACGCAGCCTTGCACACGTGAACGGAAATAACGGTGCAACACATACGCGGGTATTGCCACCACCAGTCCCGAGGCCGTGCACACCAGCGCCTCGCCGATGCCGCCGGCCATCTTCATCGGATCGCCAACGCCCGACGCCATCACCGCGAGAAACATCCGGATCAGGCCGAACACCGTGCCGAGTAGTCCCAGCAGCGGCCCGATCAGCGCGATCGTGCCGAGCGTGGTGAGGTAACGTTCCAGCCCATGCACCACGTGCCGGCCGGTGTCCTCGATGCGCTCCTTGATTTCCGCGTGTGAACGGTGGCGCACATCCAAGGCGCTGGCCAGGAGTTCACCCAGCGGCGAATTCTCGCGCAGCGCCTGGATGTGCGACGGGTTCAACTGCTGCGAGTGCGCCCAACTGCGTACCTGCTCGCCCAGCCCCGGCGGCAACACCGCGTCGCGACGCAGCGTCCAGAACCGTTCCAGCACGATCGCCAAGCCGACCGCCGAGCAGATCAGGATGGGCACCATCCCCCAGCCGCCCGCCTTCAGGATTTCAAACACTTGCAACCTCCGCCGCAGGGGCACCCCGCTGCCGGCGCATCATACCAGCGCCGACCGGTGCGACCGTGGCACGGGTCGCACTCTGGCGCGACCCCTCTCCGCTATGGAGAAACGAATTGCGTATATCCCTGTCGCAATTCAGGGCCTGCTTAGCGTCAATGTTCAACACGGTTGAACGCGGACCGTCCCAAGAAACGTCGTCATTCCGGGGCCATCGCCGGCTCCATCGGCGATGGAACCCGGAATCCAGCTTATGTCCGAACGAAGAGCTGGATTCCGGGTTCTGCCCGCAAACAGCGCGGGCAGCCCCGGAATGACAAGATGACTATGTTGAAGTTCAGCACTAAGCAGGATTCAGGAGACACTTTCCACGGGTCGACACGGACCACACGGATCGAAAGCTTTTATCCGTGTCCATCCGTGCAAACCCGTGGTAAAAAAGCTCTTGAGAAACAAACGCATTCCGCAAGTTCTTGTTTCTTCGCGAGCGCCTGTCCCTGCACGGGGTTGAGAAGCCGATCAACGCTCGCGCCAGTAGTGCGCCTGCCGCAGGCGCTCTTCGGAAAGGATGCTCGGTGGCGCACCGGCCGGGAACCCGATGCGCACGGCGCCGGTCGCAGGGGTGTTCAGGAGCGGAATGCCGAGTTCGGCGTAGCGCGTGACCACCGAAGGCGAAGGGTGGTGATAGCCATTCAAATACCCGGTCGACGCGATCGCGAATACCGGGTGCAGCGCATCGAGATAATCGATGCTGGACGATGTCTTGCTGCCGTGGTGCGGTGCGATCAGCACCAGTGGCGGGCCTCCCGGCACTGCGGCAGTAATTTCGGGTTCGACCCTGGATGAGGTGTCCGCCGGCAGCAGCAAGCGGCCTCCGGTTCCGGCGACCAGCAATACGCAGCCCAGATCATTGTCACGCGTTGCCACGAATGGCGGATGCGGATGCACGACGTGGAAGTCCACGCCGTCCCAGCGCCAATGTTGTCCGGCGTGACACTGGCGCATCGGCACCGGTCCGCGCGCCGGTTCGCCGCCCGACACCGGTGTAGCCGGATACGCGGCCAGTACCGACACGGCACCGCCGGAATGATCGCTGTCACCGTGGCTGATGATCAGCGCATCGAGATGGGTGACGCCAAGCGCGTACAGGCTCGGCACGACCACCGCCTCGCCGAGGTCGAACCCGGATGGATAGCGCGCGCCGGTATCGAACAGCAATGCGTGTCCGTGGGTGCGCACCAGCACCGACAGGCCCTGCCCCACGTCGATCAGGGTGGCGCGGAACGCGCCCGTCTCCGGCGGACTGCCGCGCGGCCAGCACAGCGGCAGCAACAACAGCGCACCGAGCGTGCGGGCCGGCACCCCGCGCGGCGCCAGCAGCCACAATGCTCCGATGGATGCCAGCGCGAACGCAAGCAACGACGTTTCCGGCAGGTACTGCAGCGCGGGCTTCCACGCCGCGAGGTGCGCCAGCAGCCACCACAACGCGTCGACCAGGTACGCGCACAGGTGCAACATCCAGTGTCCCGCGAGCGGCCACGCGAACAGCAACACGCAGCCCGTCAGGTCAAGCGGCACGATCACCATGGTCACCAGCGGCGCGGCGACCAGGCTGGCGACCGGCCCGATCAGTGAAGCCTGCCCGAAAAACCACACGGTCAGCGGCAGCAGCCCGAGCGCCATCAGCAGCGGCGTGAAGCCGATCTCGTGCAGGCGCCTGCGCCAGCCGCGCCGATTGGTCAACGTCAGGATCAGCAACGCGACACCGACGAACGACAACCAGAACCCCGCCGACAGCACCGCCAGCGGGTCGCAGATCAGGATTGCCGCCAACGCAAGACCCAAGCCTTCGCCGAACCCTCCGCCGCGCCGCAGCAAACGCCAACCGGCAACCACCGCGATCATCAGCAACGCGCGCATGGCCGGCAGCCCGAAGCCCGCCAGCCCGGCGTAGGCGACCGCTGCGGGAAATGCGAAGGCCGCCTCGGCCAGCGGCCTCGGGACACGCAACGCCAGCGCCGGCAACCACCACCATATCAAGCGGGCGAACCACGCGCCAAAGACCGCAGCGATGCCGATCTGCAGACCCGCAATCGCGATCAGGTAAGGGATACCGGTCGCGCGCACCACCTGCCAGTCGTGCTCGTCCAACGCACTTTCGTCGCCGATGCTCAGCGCCCGCAACAGCCGCGCGGCGTGTGCCTCGTCGGGCAATGCGGCATCGATCGCGCTGCCGACGCGGACGCGCATGCCATCGAGGCAGACGCCGCGGTCGAGCATCGTGTTGGCGGGATCCTCGCGGACGTAACCGGTCGCGATGATGCGTTTCTGCAGCGCCGAGCGTTCGAAATCCATCCCGCCGGGATTGATCATCCCGTGCGGCCGCTTCATCCGCACCCGCAACCGCCAGGTCGTACACGGCGCAATCGGTGGCGGCGTGTGCTGACGGGTCGCGTACCACGACAGGCGTACGTGGCCGCGCGCTGGCACGGCCCGGTCGTTAAACCGCGCGCTCGCGACGTGGAAGTCGAAGCGGGTCGAGCCATCCTGCGCCTGCGGCAGATCCGTCACCGTACCGGTCACCAGGATGTCCTGCTT
>JBOHYT010000118.1:0-7058 GCA_050738055.1 Rhodanobacteraceae bacterium | reverse complement strand
GTCGCGACCGTCGGCGCCGACCCCGAACAGCGCGGCGCGTGGTTCGGCCTGCGCCACGACGGCAAGCCGGTCGATCCGCATGGCTGGTTCGCGTCGAAGCGCTGATGTCGATCACGATTGAGCGCGGACTGCACTCTGAAACATCGTCATTCCGGGGCCATCCGCCGGCTCCATCGGCGATGGAACCCGATCGCGGAGGCAGGACGCCGGAGCAAACATCGGCGAAGCCGATGGCCCGTAGGGCGAGCCGCAGGATGTGGCGAGTCTATCCAGCTCCTTGCGTGTCGGAGCGAAGAGCTGGATTGACTCGCGCCATCCATGGCGCTCGCCTACGGCCGCCTTCGGCGTTCGCGTTTGCAATCCTGCAAACGCAGTCGGGTTCTGCCCGCAAATAACGCGGGCAGCCCCGGAATGACAAGATGACTATGTTCAACTTCACCACCAACCCGATCCGGGAACGAACGGGGTGGGCAGATCGGCCCTACAATGAACCACCCGCGCCGCGCGCGGTCCTGATACAAGCCGGTCCATGTGGTATCGCCCATGACAAGAATGGTCCACGGTTTCCTCAGTTGCGCGCTGTTGGCGTGCGCCGGCGTCGCGCTGGCCGCGCCGCCGAAGCCAATACCGGTACCTCCAGCCGGACCCGAACCGGCCTCAAGTGTCTTGGCGCCTCCCACGGCATCGAGCGCCGACGCCGGCATCCCCAGCCTGCAGGAAATCCAGACCTTCACCCGCGCCTTCGAGTTGATCAAGCACGCCTACGTCACGCCGGTCGGCAACAAGCAACTGATGCAGTCCGCGATCCGCGGGATGGTGTCGGGCCTCGATCCGCACAGCGAGTTCCTGGACCGGAGCGAACTCAAGAACCTGACCGAGGACACCTCGGGCGCGTACACCGGCCTCGGGATCGAAGTCGCGCAGGTCAAGCACCAGCTCGTGATCATCGCACCGCTGGACGGCGGCCCCGCCAAGCGCGCGGGCGTCCAGCCGGGCGACGTGATCATCGGCATCAACGGCGTGCCGGTGCAGCCGGACGCGATCGACGCCGCGGTGAAGAAATTGCGCGGTCCGATCGGCTCGAAGATCACGCTCTCGATCCTGCATGCCGACAGCAACAAGCCGGTCACGATCCCGCTGGTGCGCCAGCGCATCCAGGTTGCCAGCGTGCACACGCGCATGCTGGCGCCGGGCTACGCGTACATCCGGATCAGCGAATTCCAGGAGGACACCGCCGACGAACTCACGCGCAAGCTGGAAGCGCTGCAGAAGAAGCACGGCCCACTGCGTGGCGCAGTACTCGACCTGCGTTCCAATCCCGGCGGCCTCGTCACGTCCGCGGTCGGGGTGGCCGACGATTTCCTCAACTCAGGTCTGATCGTCAGCACCCGCGGCCGGCTGCCGCAGACCGACCTCAAGTTCTCGGCGACGCCCGGCGATCTGCTGCATGGCGCACCGATGGTGGTGCTGGTCGACAACGGCACGGCCTCTGCGGCGGAAATCGTCACCGGTGCACTGAAGGACAACCATCGCGCGCTGGTGATGGGGCGGCGCACCTTCGGCAAGGGTTCGGTGCAGACGATCCTGCCGCTCGGCAACGGCGACGCGCTGAAACTGACCACCGCGCGCTACTACACGCCGAATGGCACCTCAATCCAGGTGGCCGGCATCACGCCCGACATCGTGCTGGGCAATGTCACGGTCGAAGCCAACCGCAACCCATCGCTCGATGACGACGAACACGAGAGCGACCTGCCCAACCATCTCGCCGGTTCGCCGGTGACGCCAGCCAACCCGGACACGGGCGACCTCGCCATCCAGGACTACGCGCTGTCCGAGGCGCTGCACGTGCTGGAAGGCCTGGCCATGGCGCGGCATGCGCCGATGCAGCCGGCGTCGGCGAGTTCCTCGGCCCATTGATCCGCGCGTTGCTGCGAGGTTTTCTGCCGTTCGTTTTTTGCCACGGATGCACGCGGATCGAAAGCTTTTATCCATGCGCATCCGTGCAAATCCGTGGTAAAGCGCTCTTGCCTGCGATGTCCCGAGAGATCACAAGCTTTCCAGCCGCTGTTGGATCATTTCGAGTTCGTGGCCGCTGGTCTCGACGCCGTCGCGCCACAGCATCACGCCGGCAATCGTCATCGGCACCGCGATCACCAGCGCCGACCACAGGAAGCTGTCGAACAATCCGGCCACGCCGAGCCCGGCGCCGAGGATGCCGCCGGCCTTGGAACCTGCTGCGATCAATCCCGAGCCCGTGCCGCGCAGGTGCACGGGATAGATTTCCGCGGCGTAGGGAATCATGGTCGCGATCACGCCGCTGATCGCGATCAGCAGCAACACGGTGGCCGCGATGGTCACCGCCGCGCCACGCAGGCCGCCGACCTCGATCGCCGCAAACACCAGCAGCGCCAGCACCGTCAGCGCCACGAACAGGACCAGCGACCGGAAGCTGCTCCAGCGCTGGTACAGCCACACCACCAGCGCGATGCCCGGAATCGCGAGCAGCGCGGATTGCGCCATCAGCGCGCTCGCGGCGCGTGGATCGAGGCCGAGCTTCTGCAGGTTCGCGGGCAACCACAGCACGAAGCCGAAATTGACCATCCCCCACGCGAGGCCGCACACCATCAGCGCGAGGGTCAGGCGTGCGTGGCGCCCGCGCAGCAGTTCGCGCATCCCTGCGCGCGGCGGGCGGATTTCGAGGACCGGCGCGTCGACCTCCGGGCCGTCGCTCACCAACGCGCCGGCCGGCCCGGCGAAGCGCGCCAGCACCGCGCGCGCCTCCTCGTGCAAGCCGGCGTCGGCGAGGAACCGCGGCGATTCGGGAAGGAAGCGATTGAGCACCAGGATCACGGCACCGGTCGGCAGGTTCAACAGCCACAGCGCCCGCCAACTGAACTCCGGCTCCAGGAACGTCGCCGCGCCGGACGCCGCGAGAAATCCCGCCGAGGTGCCGGCGCCGCCCAACGCCACCAGCAGCCAGCCGCGGTGGCGCGCCGGCACGGTTTCCGCCATCAGGGTGAATGCGATCGGCAGCATGCCGCCGGCGGCCGCGCCCATCATGAAGCACATCACGAGGTTCCAGCGGAACGACGGCATCGTGCCGCAGATCGCCGTGCCCATGAACAGGATCGCGGAGAGCAGGATCGCGGCGCGCCGCCCGAACACGTCGGCCAGCCGGCCCCACACCAGCGAGCCGACCGCGGTGCCGATGAGCGCCGACAGCGCGAGGTAACCCGCGGTCGACATGCCGATCCCGTATTCGCGCGCCAGGCCCGGCATCACGAATGCGATCGAAGCGGGCTTCATCACGTCGATCGTCAAGGCAACCGCGAGTACCGCCACCAGCTTCCAGTGCTCGGCGTTCAATGGCACGCCATCGGCGACGTGGAAATGCGTGGCGCTGCTTGGATGGGTCGTCAACCGGACCTGCGCCGGGTCCGGCAGCAATCCGTACGCAGCCAGCAGCACACCGCCGGGAATCAACAGCATCCCGAGCAGCATGGCCGGGTCCATCGGCATTCCGGCGAGCTGGAAATGCATCGGCGCCGCCATCACGTACATCGGCAGGTGCAGGCATACGCCGGCCGCGACCGCGAGGCAGCCCAGCCAGAAACCGACGGGACGATGGAACGTGATCGCGGTTTGCTGAATCATTCGGAACCGTGCGGTGAACGGGAAGCCTACCAGCAGCCGGCAAATGAACGAAGGCTGACGGGCACGCGCCGGATTCACCGCGCGTTGATCCGCGCGCATCCAAGCTGCCCAAAGTCTCTGAACGGAGGAATCTGATCATGCAAAAGCACATGCTTGCGGCGGCCGTGGCGGCTTCGTTGTTGTGCGCGGGCGGCATGGCCATGGCGCAGAACGCGCCAGCCGAGTCCAGCCGCACCGTCACCACCACGACGACCGTCGACACGACTTCCGGCGCGCTCAGCGAAAGCCAGATCAAGAGCGATATCGCCGACGCCGGCTACAAGGAAGTGAAAGGCCTCGAATTCAAGCACGGCGTGTGGCAGGCCAAGGCGCGCGGCGGCAACCACAAATGGATGAAGATCCGGGTCGGACCGACCACCGGCAAGGTGTACGAGGCCGACGCACCGTCGAAGCTCAACAAGAACGAGATCAAGGCGAAACTGACCTCTGCCGGCTACCAGAACATCGGCGACGTCGATTTCGACAATGGCCTCTGGAGCGCCGAAGCAAGAAGCCCCACCGGCGAAAAGGTCAACCTGCTGGTCGATCCCGACAACGGCAGCGTGGTCGCATCCGAGAAGGATTGACGTTTCAGCACGGGTGAAGCCAAGGCTGCAAAAAGCCGGCGCGAACGCGCCGGCTTTTTTCTGCCATACCGGAAGACTCAGGCGCTGTGCGGCCGCCCGTCCGGTTGCGATGACTCGTTTGCGCCGGAACCGTCCTTCTTCTGCTTGTGGCCCTCCGGCTTCACCGGCTGCAGCGGTTCTACCATTACCCTTCCGGTCCGGTTCTTCAAGAAGATCGGACTGTACGGATTGTCGCTTTGCTGGAATTGGCGGTAAGCGACGGATCCATCCACCGAACCGCCGGTAAGCACACCCGCAGCTGTCTTAGGCACGACCTTCGGATCAAGTGGCCCAGTTCGCGCGATCTCACCCACGCGCAAGTATCCCATGCCGTGACCGAGATGGCTGCCGGTGGCCTCATCGCCGGCCCGACGCCACCGCGCCTTGGCGCGCGTCAACGCCACTTTGTCGCCATAGGTTTGCTTCAGTTGTCCCCACAGCTCATCCGTCTGTGCGAATTCCGCTTTATTCAGTATGGTGATCATCGCGTCGCGCGCCTCGACATACAGCGGGCTTCCGCGCTCGGCGGCCAAGACTGCCCACGCGGCTCCCAGCGGGCGATCGGCCGGGACGCCTTGGCCGCGAAAATACATCAAAGCAAGATTGTATTCCGCCGGTTTGTAGGCCCAGGATGCGGCCACCTTGTACATGGCGACCGCATGCATGTAGTCGTGCCTGCGAAATGCCTGCGCGCCGAGATCGAAGTAGTATACCCCGGGGCGCCCATCCGATTCGGGGGTGTTGAAGTTGCTGTTCGACATCGCACCGGCCGCGGCGCCGGAGCCGTAATCCGGTGCCATCAATGTTCCCGACCCGCCGGACTGCGCGAACGCCGGCAGTGCGATCGCCAGCGCGATCACGCCAGCCAACACGGCAACCCGTGAAGTGTGTTCGAGATTCATGGCATGCCTCCTTGGTTTTTTCATGGTCGGATCAGGGGTGATACTGCGGCGGATGTCCAGAACTCGTCGACGGAGCCGTCTCGGAATCGCCATTTCTGGACTTGGCTGCTGCAACGGCTTCATTGTTATACGCCGCCGACTCATGCTTGACCAGCGCCAGCGCCGCCTGCCGATCCGCGCGGTCGAATGGCCCGGATGGGCTGACGGATCCGCAGGGGCGGGGAACCTCTTTTATCGGCCTTTCCTTACACGGTCCGGGGGTGCCGCCCGCTGGCGCGCTGACGCCCTCCGGCTGAAGATTCCTCCACGCAAGCGAGGAAAACAGCCATGGATCACCCAATCGAAATACGTGGTACGTCGATCCGGTACCGGGCGTGGCTCGCACGTGCGGCGTGCGCCGTGTTGCTGGGATGGATCGCCGTCGGCGCACACGCGGCGTCGATCTACCGGTGCGTCGGCTCGCACGGTGAAGCGAGTTTCCGCGACACGCCCTGCACCACGCACGCACACCAGAGGAAACTCGACGTCACCGGCCAGCCGTTGATCGACCCGGCCGCGCCGCGGCAGGCGTCGAAGCCGCGCGAGGCGAAACCAGCTGCGCGTTCGCGTGCGCGGCGCGCACCGACGGCTACGCGCAAGCGCAAGACACCGATGTCGTGGGAATGTCGGGCTGCGGACGGTGAGGTGTTCTACCGCCATGCCCGCTGTCCTGGATCGATCGCGGGCGACGGCGTGGTGCGATGGCAAGACGGCGCAGCAACCTCCGGCAAACGCTCGCGTCGGCGTCGCGGAGCATGGGGTGCGGTACGGGTCCACGGTATGAAGATCCCGCGCTCCGAGGCGTGCCGCCGCATCCATTCCGCAGGAGCGGCCGGACGCGATGGCCACCAGCGCGACGCCAGCGTCTCGACCTACGATCATCTGATGGGACGTGATCCCTGCGTCGGCGGCTGAGCAACGATCGCGGAGCTCGCTTACGAAACCGCCACGCGACGACGCGCGGCGCGACGACGGGTGACCGGTGGTGCTGCGGCAAGTCCGACCGGCGGCACGGCGCGGAAACGCGCGGCTTCCTCCAGCAGCCATTCCCGGAACGCCATGAAGGCGGCGCGCTTGCGCGAACGTTCCGGGTACACGAGGTAGTGCGCCCGCTCGGCCTTCATCAGATCGGGAAACAGCGCGACCAGTTGGCCCGTCTCGATCAGCGGCCGCACCATGGTCGTGCGGCCGAGAGCGACGCCCAACCCTTCGACCGCCGCGCGCTGGCGTGACTCGGAATCGCCGAACGATGCCGCGTAGCGCCTCGGCGCCTTGCCGCCGTACGTGGCAAACCACTGCTGCCATGGATCCTCCGGGCACAGCAATGGCAAGTCGCCGAGTTCTTCGCGGCGCGGACGTTTGCGTCCCGCCAGCAGCGCGGGGCTCGCGACGGGCGTCAGCCACTCCTCCAGCAATGGCTCGACGACGACGCCCGGCCAGTTGCCCGCACCATACCGAAGCGCAGCGTGGTAGCGGCCATCGGCGAAGTCGATGAGCTCGATCGACGAATCCAGGTTCAATTCGATTTCGGGGTGGCGTGCGACGAAACGCGGCAGCCGCGGCAGCAGCCAGCTCGTTGCCATCGACGGCATCGCCGACAACGACAGTGCGGTGTCGCAACGCGTGCACAGCGGCTTCAGTGCTTCCTCGATCGCCTCGAGATGCGGCGCGACGTTGTCGAGCAGGTGCTGGCCCTCGGCCGTGAGCTTGAGTCCGCGCGGACCACGCACGAACAGCGCGCAATCGACGCGTTCTTCCAGTAGCCGGATCTGGTGGCTCAGGGCGCTGACCGTCA
>JBOHYT010000117.1:0-10658 GCA_050738055.1 Rhodanobacteraceae bacterium | reverse complement strand
CCGCGGATGCCGGCCAGCACGCGGCGCGCCATCCAAAGCCAAAGAAGCAAGGCGACGGCTGCCGACAATAGAACACCGCCGTACAACATTTTTCCGATCGACACAGCGCCATTGGCGATGGTCATGGAAAACTTGTTGGCGCGCGGCTCGACTAAATCGTTTATCGCATTGATGCGACCGCGCTGACGGACGATCTCGTTTTGCGATACGGCGCCGGCCAAGTACGAACTATGCAGTTTATTGGCTATTACACCAAGTTTCGCCATGGGTCCGTCGGTCGAGCGCCACAAGGCGAGCGCATGCCCAACGTACGGGGCGTTCGGAAAATGTTGCAGCAGAAAGATGATCCCGGGAATCGCAGCCGGTACGGCACTGCCGCTGCTCAATTCCCGCAGAACTTGGTCATAGTTAAAGCGTCCCGAGATCACCTTGTCGCGCGCGACACGATCCACTTCCACCATGTGAAAGCTGCGCTGAAAATCCTCAAAGTCTTTCGCACTGCCGGTGGCCGAATAGTTCAACATGTCGATGACCGCTTGTTTTTGCGATTTCGACCAGAGGCTTTCGCCGTTGAGAAAACCGGCGAGAGCTATCTGCGCTTGCAACGTAGCCCACGTGATCAACAAGATGAACGCCACCATAGCTACAAGCGCATAGGCAAGCGGCATAAGGCGCCTCGTGAGCGCGTTCCGCATGGGCGTCGGGCGAGGATCGCGGCGCATCAGCCAACGTCAGCATCTCGTTCTGGGGAAGTACCCTCGCTGTTTACATGCAAGTTCCGTACCAGATTGGCTTTCGTTAGGCTGCCTCAACCTGATAAATTTCCGCAGTTTCCTGTGCCGTGAGCGGCCGCACACAATGATCGGCCATGATTCGCATACTGGTGTGGCTGCGTTTGGCGCATTCGGTGACATGGGCTACCTCGCTGACCGATGGCGACTTTCCCAACAATGTGCAGACAATTTCCAGCGCTTCCCATGGGTGGGTGTCGTCATACGCCGCATGCAGTTGCAGCCACCGAAGGCTGGTTTTTCTGGTTGGTAGAGCGAATTGCTTCGCGTAGCTATCGCTGTTGTAAAGAATGCTTGCCCATTCGCCAGTAGCACCCTCAACGGCGTAGTTGATCGCAGCAATGCCAGCAGCCAAGGTGCCGCGGCTGCCGATTTCCTCGCACCAGTTCGCCAGCACCTGCGTTCCGGGAGGTAACGGGCCGCGCAGCAGAGCCGAACGCGGTATGCCCGCGCCCTCGGCCCAGTTCAGCCAGTACTCGGCGTGATTCTGCTCCACACGGATATTGCGTACCAACCAGCGACGTGCAAGGTTGTCACCCTCGCTGCGGCCATAGCGCGTCTTGAGGAGACTCTGCGCCATGTAACCCGGAAATCGCTCGATCAAGGGCCAGGTGCCGACCATGAAGTTGACCGTCGATTGGCGGCCCATCCTGCCGCTGCACATCACACCCCACAGCTCATGATCCAACAAGGTTTTCTTGACAACATCGCACTCATGAACCATGTCCTGCGCCCACTGTGGGTAGCTGCTCAGTTCGGTCAGGGGACCACTACGTTCAAACCGCACGTTCATGATGTTCTCCTCGGGTCAGGTCGAGTTCTTGGGAACTGCATACATCGTGAAAATTGGATCGAAGTTGGCAATGCTTGGACGGGCTTTGCTTTGTACCTCGCTGCGCAAAAAATCATTCAATGGGATACGGGCGCGTACGGCGCACCACTCACAAAAGTGAATGCGGAAGTTCCGGTAACCCACTGAGGCTTCTGGCCATGTTTCCCCACAAATTTCCGCCAAGCCCGCTGGCAGCAGCCCCTACTTTACGCTTTGTTCATGAGAAGTCCATCACAAATTTGCTGTGAAGTGCGTCTCGAACTGACAATTTTCGTCGGTTCGAGCCCCGGTATATGAGGTTCAACCTCATATTATCAATGTAACTACTTGTTGTAAAAGTAACAAACTTGCCTCGAAAACCGGTCGAAGGTGGCAAGTCGCTCGTGGACAGCGGGTTGACGGGCTCGCGCGGGCTCCCCGCCAAACCTGGGGAGCGCGGTGGTGGCTGTCGCCAACATCGCACCGTTTCATCAGACCCGCGGGGCTGCGAGCGCGTTACGGGGATCAGCCGCGCAGCGCGAATTCGGTCGCCGCGCACGCGGCCGCAGCCTGCGCCTCGTTGCATTCCCCGGGCGTTGCGCGCGGGCTGTCGGGATAGACTTCGGTGGTGGTGCGGTAGCGGGCCGCGGTGATGCCCGCGCACAATCCCCACTGCTCCAGCGGGTAGTGGATGACGCCCGGCGCCACCATCGGCGAGCCGATGATCTCGCCCTTGGCATCGGCGGGCGCGATGTGGGTGATCTTCGCCACCGCCGCGATCACCGCCTGCTGAAATTCCGGTTCGGGATGTTCGCGGTCGCCGCACAGGTAAAAACCGTCGGGAATTTCGCCAGGTTCGAACGGCACGCCGTCGCGCGCGGCGAGCGCCGGGCGGAACTCGGATTCATCGGTATCGGTGGTTTCGTGCAGGTCGATATGCATCAGCACCTGGTCGCGGAACGGCGCGACGAATTTCATCAGCGACGCCGACTCCGGCGCCGGGCTGTCCGCGCGGAAGTTGCGATTGGGGTCGAGCGCGTATGCATCCCATCGGTGGATCCGCTCGTACCCCCACGGGCTGACGCACGGCACGATCGCGAGATTCGCACGACCGGCGTAATCGGCCGCATGGCGTTCCGCAAAGCGCAACGCACCGTGCACGCCGCTGGTTTCATAGCCGTGCACACCGCCCGTTACCAGCATGATGGGCAACCGCTCGCGCCAGTCCCTGCTTTGCAACGCGAACAACGGATAGCGATCGGGCGCGTAATCGAGTTGCCCGTACTGGACCACATCGAATCGCGGGCGCAGGTATTCGACAACGCGCAACACGTCGTCCGCGTAACTGCGCTGCTTGCGTTGCCGCGAACGCCATTCGGCTTTCTCTGCGTCGCCCCACGGCTGTCCGGGCGTTCCGATCGGATACCGCAGTGTCATTGGCGTGGCCCGCTGCGTTCAACGAGCCGGAACTCTAGCATCGCCACCGGATCGTCGGCGAAATCCCGTGAATTGTTGCGCTCACTTCCCGGCCTCCGCTTCGCCCGCCCCGGATCAGGGCGGTACGACAACCCGCTGCCGTCAGTCGATCGTCACGCGCGCGTTAATGACATCGGGGCGATCCGACTACCATGCCGCGCATGCCATTCGCAAAAGGCGGCGCAGCCGACGCGGGCCGGCGCCGTCCGGGAATGTTCGACGCATGCAAAGCATCCCTGCACCTTGCTGCCGATCAGCGATCAACTTCTGCTGCGTGGCCTGTGCGTGGCTCGCCACGGCAGTCGCCACCAGTGCGTACGCGGGCAATCCGGGCTACGACCGGCCCGGCCTGGGTTTCTCGCCCGCGGTCCTCGAGGCCGGAGATTTCACCTGGGAGCAGGGCCTGCCTGACTGGAGCCGCGCCGATGGCGCATCCCTCTACACCGCCGATACGCTGCTGCGGCTGGGCGTGGGCGGCCCGTTCGAACTGCAATTGGGTACCTCGTACAACCATCTGGCGGCGCCAGGCGTAGACGCGTGGGGCCGCGGCGACAGCAGCGTTGGCCTCAAATTCGCCTTGCCCGCAACCGGCGACTTCCGATGGGGCCTTCTCGGCAGTGTGACTTTCACCGACGGCGCGCGCGACTTCCGGGACCAGGATCGCCAGTACACGCTGGGCGCGGTGTTCAATTGGCAGACGGGGCCACGCGGTGCAATCGGCGCCTATCTGGAAACCGCCCGCAGCGGCGGCCGTAACGGCAACCTGGTCGCGCTCAACGCGGGTCGCGCCTTGACTGGTTCGCTCGACACCTACGTCGAAGTGGCGTGGCAACACGCAGCCGGGATCGGCGATGGCAGCATGGCCGGCGCGGGCTTGGCGTGGGCTGTCACGCCACGCATGCAACTCGATGCGAGCTTCCGCCACCGCCTCGGCGGAGCCGCCGACACTTGGGAGGCCGGATTCGGCGTGTCGGTTTATTTCGGGCGTCCGTAGGGCACTTCGCCCATTGATCCGAACCGGAGCGACCGGCGTTACAGGTGTGCGCCACCCCCGATGCGTTGCAAAAACTCGTAGCGAGGTGCGTCATGGCCGATGATGGTGTGCGTGTCGATGCCGATCACCTGGCGCAGCAGGCCGCCGTCCTTGCGCGCGGTCGCCGGCCAGTGCGGCAGGTCGTCGCCGTTGGGATCGCCGGTTTTGATGAAGTTGGCGAAGTAGCCTTCCATCGTGGCCGAGACCCTGTAGTCTGCCGCGGTCCACGCGTAAACGTGGTTGGTCGAGAGATTACCCAGCGCGTACTCGATCTCGCCGCTGTGCACGGCCGCGTAGTCGGGCCCCGCGCTGCCGTTGCGCTTCGCCGGGCGCGCCTTGGTGAAGTAATAGTAATACACGGGCGCATCGCCGGTCTTGCGCTGCAGGTGCATCCAGCGCCAGGTGGCGAAGGCGATGAACTCGTCGCCGGCCAGCGCGGTGGCGGACGCCTTGACCTCGGTTTCGGTGTGGCCCGGGTACAGCTTCAGGATCTCGCCCGCGTGCTTGCCGAATTTCTTGTCGATCGCCGCGCGATAGTTCGCGGGCGTGGGCGCGGTGCCTTCGAGCAGCGCGGTGTAATTCCCCTCGCCGGAGTTCGAGCCAACCAGCAGCGGAATGTGAGCCTGCCCCCCAGCTTCGTAGATCGCCGTCGACGAGCGTGGCAGGAACCAGCCATCGATGTCGGGCACGAATTGCGGCATGCCCTTGTCGCCGCAGGCCGCGAGCAGCGTGCCGGCACTTATCGCGCGCAACTGCTTCAGCGAATGCGCGCCGACGCGGCGCTCGAAAGTCTCGCCGTCGTGCTCGGCCAGCGAGAGCGGCCTCGGCTTGAGATTGCCGAGCATCGCGCCACTCTCACCGATCGCGCGTTGCATCAACCCTTTCGACAACGGCGAGGCCATCAATGCCGACACCGACATGGACCCGGCCGACTCGCCGCCGATCGTGACCTTATCCGGATCTCCGCCGAAGGCCGCGATGTTGCGGCGCACCCAGCGTAACGCCGCGACCTGGTCCAGCAGGCCATAGTTGCCCGTGGCGTGATGCGGCGATTCCTCTGCCAGTGCCGACAACGCGAGAAACCCGAACACGCCCAAGCGGTAGTTCACCGTAACCGTGACGATGCCAAGTTCGGCGAGGCTCGCGCCGTCGTAGCGCCGCTCCGATCCGTCGCCGGCGATAAAGCCGCCGCCGTAGAAATACACCAGCACCGGGAGTTTTTTGCCGCGGTGGTCCGCGGGCGTCCACACGTTGAGGGACAGACAATCCTCGCTCATGCCGTCCGAACGGAACACCATGTCGCCGAACAACGGACGCTGCATGCAGCGCGGTCCGAAATGATCGGCCCGGCGCACGCCCTGCCACGACGCCACCGGCTGCGGCGGCTTCCAGCGCAGCGCACCGACCGGCGGCGCGGCGTACGGAATGCCCTTGAATTCATCCAGCCCGGCGGTGGCATCGAACACACCGGACAGCCGTCCGCTGTCGATGCGCACGGCAGGTGCCGGATCCGCGGCCACCGCCGATGCTGGCGGCACAGACAGTGCCAGCGCCAGCGCCAACCCGGGAAGCGCGCTGCCCGCGCGAACGGATGCGAACGACATGGCGATGGCCTCGCGCGACGGTGCAACGTTTAATCTTACGGGATTGCATGTGCTTTCGTGCGCCGTTCACTCGGCGCACACCATCGGCTGCTTACGCTGTGCTCCGTCCATGGACAACGACGGCGTCGCGGGCGTGAGTGAAACAGAAGCGAAAACCTCGGCAGGCGAAGCGGCATCGTCAACTTCCGCCGGCTTGCACGTTGCGTGTCGCGCCGTGCACGGAACCGGGTTACCCTGACACGGACGCTGGACCGCCCGCCCATGGCAAAAAACCCATCCGATCCCGCCTGGAAGCGTGAAGACGACGCGCGCATCACCCTCTCCGGATCGTGGAGCCTGCTCGTTGACAGGCAACGGCGCGGGCGCCTGTTTCGCGAATTCGGCAAGCTCGATTCACCGCGCGACTACCGCTGGAACCTGCTCGAGGTCGACGCGCTCGACAGCACCGGTGCGCTGGTGTTGTGGAAGGTGTGGGACGGCCAACTGCCGGATCGCCTGGACTGCAGCGAAGACCAACGGCACCTGTTCAAACGGCTTGCCGATATGGCGCCGGTCGGCGACGCGGCCGGCGGCGCCGAAAACTGGCTGGAACGCCTGGGTGGCGATATCGCGACCATCCTCAAAACCGGCGGCGGGATGCTCACGCTGGTCGGCCAGTTGATGCTCGACGTCGGTTATTGCGTGAGCCATCCACGGGTGATTCCATGGAAGGAAATCTCCGCCAACGTGTACCACATCGGCGCGACGTCGCTGCTGCTGCTGGGCACGATCGGGTTCCTGATCGGCGCGGTGATGACCATCCAGCTTGGCCTGGCCATGCGGGCATTTGGCGCCGCGGGGCTGGTGACCGGTGCGATGGCCACCGCCGTTCCGCGCGAACTGGGGGCGATCGTCGTCGGCATCCTGATGGCCGGACGCTCGGGCTCGGCGATGACCGCCAGCATCGGCGCGATGCACATCACCGAGGAATACGACGCGCTGCAGGCACTGGGATCCTCGCCGAGCCTGCGACTCACCCTGCCGCGCGTCATCGGGGCGGCCATCGCCATGCCGCTGCTGGTGGTGTGGGCCGACTGTACCGCGATGCTCGGGAGCGCCTTCGCCGCGCAGGCGGGACTCGGGATCAACTTCCGGCTGTTTCTGGTGCAATCGCTGCCGCAGGTGCAGATCGTCAATTTCTGGATCGGCATCGGCAAGGGGGTGTTGTTCGGCCTGGTGATCGCCCTGGTCGGATCGTATTTCGGCATGGTGTCGTCGCCCGACACGGAAAGCCTGAGCCGCAACACCACGGTCTCCGTGGTGATGAGCCTGACGCTGGTCCTGCTGATCGATTTTTCGCTCGGCGCGGCGCTGACCAACGTCGGCCTGACGGGGACGGGATGACGGCCATGGCCATGGCTGCCGACGAACCCGTAATCGAGATCCACGACCTGCACAAGCGCTTCGGCCGGCAGCAGGTCCACAGGGGTCTTGACCTCGAAGTTCGGCGCGGCGAATTCGTCTCGGTGATCGGCACCTCCGGGTCCGGAAAATCCACCCTGTTGCGCCAGGTGATCGGGCTGTTGAAGCCGGATTCGGGTTCGGTCCGGGTGCTCGGCAAGACGGTCGGAGAACTCGATGGCGAGGCCGCGCGGCTGCTCCGGCAGCGCTGGGGCGTGTTGTTTCAGGAAGGCGCCCTGTTCAGCGCCTACACCGTATTCGACAACCTCGCGTTTCCGATCCGGGAGCTGCGCAAGGAAGGCTGGTCGGTCGACGAGAACATGGTTCGCGACAGCGTGGCGCTGAAACTGCACATGGTGGGCCTCGCGCCCGATGATGCGTGGAAACGCCCGGCACAGTTGTCCGGGGGCATGTTGAAGCGCGCGGCGCTGGCGCGGGCGCTGATGCTGGAAGCCGAGCTGTTGTTCCTGGACGAACCCACGACGGGACTCGATCCCGCTTCGTCCGCGGAGTTCGACGCCTTGCTCGGAGCACTGCACAAGGAACTGGGCTTGACGGTGATGATGGTTACCCACGACCTTTACAGCATGGCGGCCTTGAGCGACCGCATCGCCGTGCTCGATGGAGGAAAGCTGGTCACCGTCGGCAGCCTGCGCGAAGTTGCCAACTTCGATCACCCGTTCATCAAGGATTTTTTCCAGTCGCGGCGCAACGAAAATCCGTTGCGTGACCTGTCCAACTACGAGCACGCCGACTAGCCATGGAAAACCGGGCACACGCCATCCTCGCGGTCTGCTTTCTGGTTGTATTCGCGGTCGCCGCGGTACTCATTTTCCTGTGGCTGACCTCCGGCCCCGGCGAGCCGCTGCACTACCGGATCGTCACCACCGAATCGGTCGCGGGCCTGGCGCCGCAGTCGACCGTCGAATTCAAGGGAATCCAAGTCGGGCACGTCGAGCGGATCCGCTTCGATCCGAAGGACCGCGCCAAAGTGATCGTCGATTTCAACGTCCGGCGCGATACCTACATCACCCATGCGACCTACGCCGTGCTGACCACACACGGCATCATCGGCAATGAAACGCTGGAACTCAAGCTCGGCAAGGGCAGCTCGGCGCCACTTGCGACCAGCGACAAGGATCCGGCGCTGATCCCGCTGCGCAAGGGCTTCCTGGCCCAGCTCGAGGCTTCCGCCCAGAAGGACATGCAGGATCTGCAGGCCGTGCTGAACAATGCGAAGAAGATTCTCGACGAGGACAACCGCGAGCACATCAGCGCGTCGATCCGGCAGATCGACACGGCGACCGAGAAACTGGTCGAAATCGAAACCGAGTTGGCGCCGACCATGAAAAGGATGCCGGCACTGGTGCAAAGCGCGCAGAAGAGCCTCGATCAGAGCCACGCGTTGCTGGCGAACGCCAACCGACTCGCCGAGGAGGCAAGAGGCCCCGTGAAGAAGATCGGCAAGGTCGAGGACACGGTCCAGCACCTCGGCCGCAAGCTCGACCGGCAAACCGCGCCGGACATCGACCAGCTCAGCCAGAGCCTCCTGCGCACGTCGCGCCAGCTCGAAGAACTGATACGGGAGCTCAAGGCCAAGCCGCAAAGCCTGATCTTCGGTCCGCCGCGACCGCCGCCCGGCCCGGGCGAACCGGGATTCCACCCACGCAACAACAAGGACAACGGTCATGGCTAGATTTGCGTGGGGCGGCGCGCTGCTGTGCGGATGCGTGCTGTTGCTCGGCGGTTGCATACACAGCACCAAGCCCGTGTTCGTCCGGCACTACGGTCTGGGCGGAGCCGAACCCGCGGCGGCCACCGCTGGTCTCGCGTCGCCTTCCCGCCGCAAGATCCTGCAGGTCACGAGCATCTCCGTGCCACCTTGGCTTTCGGGGACGGGGATGGTTTACCGGCTGGATTACCGCGACGATGGCCGACTGTCCACGTACGGGCGTTCGAATTGGGTCGCACCGCCGGCGACCCTGCTGGAACCGCTGATCCAGAACACGCTCGCCGCGGCGGGAACCTGGCGCGCCGTCGTCGGTCCGGGCAGTCTCGCAACCGCCGATGCGAGCCTGCACCTCCAGCTCGACGATTTCAGCCAGGCGTTCGCGCAGCCGGATCGCAGCACCGGCATCCTCGACGCCACCGCAACGCTGATCGACAACCACGACGGCAACGTCATTGCGCAGAAACATTTCCGGATCGAAGTTGCCGCAGCTACGCCGGATGCCCAGGGCGGCGCCAAGGCGCTCGGCGAGGCCAGCCGAAAATTCGCCACTCGATTGCAACAATGGCTGCAGGCCGTAGACCGACGTCGCGAGCCGCCGGCAAACACCGGAAACGTAGGGCGGGTTTCAACCCGCCGATCGCACACCGCGATGCCCCGGCGGGTCAAGACCCGCCCTACATGAGCGGAAGCGTAGGGCGGGTTTCAACCCGCCGATCCCACACCGCGGTACGCCGGCGGGTCAAGACTCGCCCTACAGGGGCGGAAGCGTAGGGCGGGTTTCGACCCGCCGATCCCCCACCGCGGTACGCCGGCGCGTCAAGACCCGCCCTACAGGGGCGGCGCGCTATATCTGCGCGCGCAGGAACCGCGCCACGCGGTGTCGAGCACGCGCGGGCAGTGACCAGCCGCGGACCTCATCCAGCGTCACCTGGCGTGCCTTGGCCAGATCGTCATCGAAGGACCGATCGAGTTTCTGCACCAGCGCCTCGTGATACACCACCAGCGCCTCTTCGTAGTTCAGCGCGAACGAGCGCGTATCGAAATTCGGCGAGCCGATCAGCGCGATCGCGCCGTCCACCGTCACGGTCTTGGTGTGGATCATGGTCGGCTGGTATTCGTGGACCGCGACGCCCGCGTCCAGCAGCTCGCGGTAGTAGGTCTTGCTGGCGAACAACACCAGCTTCGAGTCGATGTGCGGCCCAGGTACCAGCAGCGTGGTAGCGACCCCGCGCCGTGCTGCCGTCATCAGACCGATGTGCAGCCGCGGATCGGGCACGTAGTACGGCGTGGTGACGTGGATCGTCTTGCTGGCGCCGTGGAAAAACAACCAGTAGGTGAAGGCGATCGTGGAGATGCGGATGCTGGGCGCCGCGTCGATGGCCACGATCCGCGACTCGCCGACCTTGTCCAGATCCGGAAACAACGCTGCGCCGGCCAATACCTCGCCGGTTGCCTGCCGCCAGTTGACCCCGAACGAACCCTGCAGATAGCGCACGGCTGGACCGCGGATGCGGAAGTGGTCGTCGCGCCAATGTCCCGGATCCTGTGCGTGCCCGGTCCAGACGTCCGCGATCCCGACGCCGCCGGTGAATCCGGTATGCCCGTCGACCACCATGACCTTGCGGTGCGTACGATTGTTGAACCGCCCGAGGTCATACCATCGCAGCGGCCGGAACCACGCAAACTTGCAACCTGCTCCCTTGAGCTGCTCGACCGTGGCGCGGGCCATCTTGCCGCCGCCCACATCGTCCACCAGCACGCGCACATCGAC
>JBOHYT010000116.1:0-13379 GCA_050738055.1 Rhodanobacteraceae bacterium | reverse complement strand
TGGCGATCGGTCAGCGCCGAAGCGCGCCGCCGCGCGTTCCCGGCGACGGTCGCGCTGGCGGTCACGGTGTTCCCCTTGAACACCCACCTCGCGTTCTATTCCGCGTGGTGGGGCCTGTTGTTCTGGTGGCTGCTGGCGCTCTGGTGCGCGGCGTTGTACGCGGACGTGCCGGACAGTGCGCCGGTAAGCTTGCCGCATTTTCGATTGCGCAAAGGCAGCGGACCGGATGGCACGTGAAAAATTCTCGCTGGTGATCATCACGTTCAACAACGCCGACACGCTGGAGCGTTGTCTGGCTGCCGCGGATTTCGCCGACGAGATCGTGGTGCTCGATTCGGGCTCGAGCGACGCGACCGTCGAAATCGCGGAGCGGCATGGCGCGCGGATCGCCACGCATCCGTTCGACGACTACGGCCCGCAGAAGCAACGCGTGATCGACATGGCGAGCCACGACTGGATCCTGAACCTCGACGCCGACGAAGTGCTGTCGCCGGGAACGCGCGAAGTGATCGAAGGCGCGCTGGAAGGCCCGCGGGCCGCCGGTTTCCGCCTGCCGCGCCGCGAGCGGATGTTCTGGGGCGTGCAGCACCCTTGGAGCCACCGCAACGGTCATTTGCGTTTGTTCGACCGGCGACGCGGGCGCATGAATCGGGTGCCGGTGCACGCAGCGGTCGAGGTGGATGGACCCGTGCAGACCCTGCACCGCGCCGATTTCGTCAACATGGGCGACGAGGACATCGCGGCGCGGGTCGCCAAGATCAACCGCTATTCGTCTGGGCTCGTCGTCGACAAGCTCTCGCGCAACCAGCGGTTCAGCGGCCCGATGATGCTGGTGTATCCGCCGATCTTCTTCGTGCGCCAGTACGTCTTCAAACGGTATTTCCTGTCCGGCTGGGCAGGCTTCATCGCGAGCGTGCTGGGATCGTTCTACGTGTTCCTGAAGTACGCCAAGCTGCATGAGGCGCGAAGGAAAGCCGGGACCCGGGACCCGGAACCCGGGAATCGAAACCGCCCGTAGCCTGCGCCACCACGTTTTTCCGATTCTCCATTCCCGATTCCCCATTCCCGTTTCAGTACACCGCCGGCGCGCCCGCCGGCCTGGTCTTGAACCGTTTGTGCGCCCACAGGTATTGCGCTGGCGCTTCGCGCACCATGCGCTCGATCTCGGCGTTGACGCGCGCGGTGTCGGCGACGAGATCGTCGGTCGGAAAAGCCGCGAGCGGCGCTTCCAGCCGGAGCGCATACCCGCCGCCCGACGTGCGCCGATGGAAGAACGGCATCACCGCGGCGCCGGACAGTCGCGCGAGGTGATGGGTCGCGGTGATGGTCGAAGCCGGAATGCCGAAGAATGGCGCGAACACCGAGTCCTTGCCGCGCATGTCCTGATCCGGGGCATACCAGATCGTGCCGCCGCGCTTCAGGTACCTCACCGTGGCACGCAACTGGTCCTTGTCGAACATCGCATCCGCGTGGCGCAGCCGGACGCGCAGCACCACCCATTCGAACACGCCCGAGTCCATCCGCCGGTACATTCCGGCAATCCGGATTTGTCGCGAGATCAGCCGCGCGCACAGTTCCAGATGCGAAAAATGCCCGCCGACCAGCAGCACGCCGCGGCCTTGTGCGCGCGCATCTTCGAGGTGTTGCAGCCCTTCGATGCGGACGTCGAGCCCCGCAAGTTTGCGATCGGACGCGAACCAGCCCAGCGCGAATTCGCCGAGCATCCGTCCCATCTCGCGGGTCGCCTCGCGGCGCAATGCTTCGCGCTGTGCCGCGTCGAGTTCCGGGAAGCACAATTCCAGGTTTCGCGCGATGACATGTCGGCGTTCACGCAGCAGCGGGGAAGCCGCCGCGCTGAATCCCGCGCCGAGCGCCAGCAGCCGGCGCGGCGGCAACTGCACCAGCAGCTTGACCAGCCCGACGCCCAGCCACGCCGGCCAATGGCGCGGTGCGAGGAGGTGGCGCGGAAACGGCGATGGCGCTTGCATGGCCGGCGATGATAGCAACCGATGGTGTGGTTCACCCCCTTCGTCCGAACTGTCTTTTGATCTCAACCGTGCCAGGTCGCATTCTGTCCACAAGCCGCGCCCGGCTTTACCGTCATCCCGGCGAAGGCCTGGATCCATGGTCGCTGTGATGAAGCAAAGTCAAAATGGATCCCGGCCTTGGCCGGGATGACGAACCTGAAAAACACGATTTGCAGGTGGCAGACTGGCTCCGATGAGATGTGATCAAGAGACAGTCGCACGCGAAGGGCGCCCCGAAGGGTCGAGCGCGAAGCGCTGGCGTGCGGCGCGCGGCGGGATGTTGTCAGTGTCGCAAAAGGTCATTCCCCTCTCGCGCTACGCGAGCGTTCACTACGCTCCGTCCTTCGCGAGCGAAGGGGGAGGGAGATCACCCAAGCATCGCGGCGATCTTCGCCAGTTGGGCAGCGCCGACCTCGCGACGTGTCTGCGCGTCGCCTTCGGGGTCGGCGCCGTCGCGGTGCAGGTCGCCCGCGGGCAGTTCGTCGAGGAAGCGGCTGGGTTTCTGCCGAAAGGTCTGACCGTAGCGGCGCCCCTGCAAGCTGTAGCTCAAGTGCAGCAGCTCCTTCGCGCGGGTAATGCCGACGTACAGCAGTCGGCGTTCCTCCTCGATCCGCCCTTCGTCGATCGCGCCGTCGTGCGGCAAGGTGCCGTCCTCGCATCCGACGATGTGCACCGCGCGGAACTCGAGGCCCTTGGCGGCGTGCAGGGTCATGAGGCGCACGGCATCGCCACCGTCGTCCTTGTCCGCGCGACCGAGCAGCGCGAGCTGCGCGGGCAGGTCGCCTGCGCGGGCCTTGCCGCGGTCCATCGCGCGGAACCAGTCGATGAGTTCACGCACGTTGCCGAGCCGCCGCTCGCGCAACGCCGCGTCGCGCACGCCGTGCGCGAGGTGCTCGGCATAGCGCGTCCGCCGCAGCAGTTCCTCGGCCAGGTCGGCCGCGACGGCTTGCCGCGAATGCGCGACAAGGCCATGGACCAGTTGCACGAAGCCTGCCAGCGCCGCGGCCGGTCGCGCGGCGAGTCGTTGCAGCACCGTCTGGCTTTGCGCGGTGCGCAGCAGCGACAGGTGTTTCGATTGCGCGAGTTCGCCCAGCTTTTCCAGCGTCGTTGCGCCGATCTCGCGGCGTGGCACGTTGACCACGCGCAGGAACGCCGCGTCGTCGTCCGGGTTGGCGATCAGTCGCAGGTAGGCCAGTACGTCCTTGACCTCGGCGCGGTCGAGGAAGCTCAATGCGCCGGTGAGGTGATAGGGAATCCGCGCGAGCTGCAACGCCTTCTCGAGCGGCCGTGCCTGGTGGTTGCCGCGGTACAGCACCGCGCAATCCGACCACGTGAGACCGTGCTTTTCGCGCAAGTACATCAGTTGCGAAGCGACCCGCTCGGCTTCGTGCGCGGCGTCGCGGCATTCCATCACGCGGATCGGCACACCTTCGCCGTGTGCGCTCCAGAGGTTTTTCGCGTGCGCGTGCGGGTTGTGGCCAATCAGCGCATTGGCCACGCGCAGGATGCGCTTCGCGCAGCGGTAATTCTGTTCCAGCTTGACGATGCGGAGGTTCGGATAGTCACGCGCGAGCTGGTCGAGGTTGCCGGGGTCGGCGCCGCGCCACGCGTAGATCGACTGGTCATCGTCGCCCACGCAAGTGAATGCGCCGCGCTCGCCGGCCAGCAGTTTCAGGAACGCGTACTGCGCGGCGTTGGTGTCCTGGCATTCGTCGACCAGCAGGTAACGGACGCGTTCGCGCCACGCGAGCCGCGCTTCCTCGTCGCGTTGCAGGATCTCGACCGGCAATCGGATCAAATCATCGAAATCGACCGCGTTGAAGGCGGCGAGGCGCTTCTGGTACGCCGCGTAGATCTTCGCGGCTCCCAGTTCACGCGGCGCGCGCGCGGTGGCGAGCGCCTGCCCGGGCGTCATTCCCTCGCCTTTCATCCGCGACAGGAGCGAACGCAACCGGAACAGTTGGTCGGGCTTCACCGCAGCGCCGGCGAGTTCCTTGACCAGGCCGGCGCTGTCGTCGGCATCCAGTACCGAGAAACCCCGACGCAGGCCGACATGCGCGTGTTCGACCTGCAGGAACTTCAATCCCAGCGCGTGGAAGGTGCAGACCTTCAGGGCTTCGGCGTCTTCGCGCTTCACGCGTTTCGCGACGCGTTCGCGCATTTCGCGCGCGGCCTTGTTGGTGAACGTGATCGCGGCGATCTTTGCCGGCGGCGCGATGCCGTGCCCGATCAGGTATGCGATCTTGTCGACGATCACGCGGGTCTTGCCCGATCCCGCGCCAGCCAGCACCAGCAGGGGACCGTCGCAGGTTTCCACGGCGACACGTTGTTGCGGATTCAACATCGGGAGTCGTGACGGAGGGTTCGTGCAAGAATGGCGATTGTCTGCGGGATGCGCCGCGATGGCCAGCGTTTCGCACCACCTGATTCGCGTCCATGTTCAATCCGATTGAACGCGAACTGTCCTATGAAACATCGTCATTCCGGGTTCTGCCCGCAAACAGCGCGGGCAGCCCCGGAATGACAAGATGACCATGTTGAACTTCAGCGCGAATCAGGTCGCACCATCACCCGAGGAACCATCGATGTCGGAACCCGACTGGACGCGACCGCACTGGACGCGCGACGAAGCCAAGGCGATGTTGTTGTATTTCGTGTTCGGCAAGTTCGGTGCAGAGCCAAAGCTCGATCTCTCCGCGCACGGCAGCGAAGGCCTGCCGCAAGGCGTTGCGATGTCGCGCGTCCCGAAAGCGATGCTGGCGCATTGGGATGGCCACCCGTTGCGCGGCGCGCTCGGCGGGGTGCTGCGCGATGGCGACCCCGCGGCGTTCGAGACCGCGCGCGGGGCTCCGGAATGCCTGATGCTGCGTGGTGAGCTGCCGGACGCCGGGTCGCTCGGCTACCTGCGCGACACGCTGGGCGTGGTCGCGGGGTTGCTCGACGCGGGTGGCGTGGCCGTCGTCGATCCGCAGATCCTCGAGATTTTCTCCGCCGAAGATTGGCGCGCGCGTTACGCCGGCGCCCAACGCGCGGTGCCGCGCAACCACGTGCTGATCGTGTGCCAGGATGACGACGATGGCCGCGCATGGATCAGGACCCGCGGGATGCGCAAGTTCGCGCGCCCGGACATCAGCATCCGGCACGTTCCGCAGGCCGACGTCCAACGCGCCGGCGCGGTCGCGGCGCAACTGGCCGATTTCGAGGCGCGCGGCATGCGTTTCGGAGTCGGTTCGACGGTGGCGGCCGAAGGATTGCCGGACGGCTTGCGCGTGGTGCGCGTCGGTTCGCTGGACGATCCCCGGTTCAACAACGTGCATCTGGAGCTGGTCTGGCCAGCCGGGACCGCCGGGTAACCGGCTGCGGCGAACGTTTGTGCGATCGTCCCTGATCGCTGCCTCGGCGTGTGACTGGGCGCCCCGGCGTTCCTGCAGCCGTTGACACCGGAACGGCTTCAAAGCCGCCAGCCATGGCCAGAAACTCCGTGGCCTGACTTTTCACAACAGCCGCTCCGATTGTGGCACCCTTTGCCGCATGCGAATTACAGCTTCGCTCAACATCCCCGAATCGGAGCTCACCGAGCGCTTCCTGCGCGCGGACGGCCCGGGCGGCCAGCACGTCAACCGTACCGAAAGCGCAGTCGAACTGCGTTTCGACGTGGCGCATTCGCCGTCGTTGCCGGCGGAAGTGCGGACCCGCTTGCTGGCGCGTCACGATCGCCGTCTCACCGACGATGGCGTGCTGGTGATCCAGGGGCGGCGCTTCCGCGACCAGGCGCGCAACCGCGAGGATGTGCGCGCGCGACTCATCGACATCATCCGCGGCTCGCTTGCGCCGCCGAAAAAGCGTGTCGCGACCCGGCCCAGCCGCGCCGCGAAGGAGCGCCGCCTCGCAGGCAAGAAGCAGCGTGGTGCCGTGAAACGCGATCGCGCGCGACCGGACCGCGACGATTGAACGCGCCCGCACCCTCGCTCCCGGCGAAGCTGCCACGCGGCATGCCGCAGCATCCCGACCGCCCGTGGCGCCATGCTTTTCGAGCCTGGGTGCGTATCAATGGCTGGCGGCTGGAAGGCGAACTGCCCGATGTGTCGAAACTGGTGCTGATCGTGGCGCCGCACTCGTCCTGGTGGGACGGCATCTGGGGCCTGCTGTTCAAGGTCGCGCTGGGAGTCGACGTTTCCTTCATGGCCAAGCGCGAGTTGTTCCGCTGGCCGCTGGGCGTCCTGCTGCGGCGGATGGGCGGCGTCGCGATCGAGCGCCGCGCCGCACACGACGTCGTCGATGAGATGGTCGAACGCTTCCACGCGCGGCAACGTTTGTGGCTCGTGATTGAACCGGAAGGCACCCGCAAGGCCGTGGCGAAATGGAAAGCGGGTTTCTGGCACATCGCGCGCGAGGCGGGTGTGCCGATCCTGCCGGGCTATTTCGACTATCCGCGCAAGGTGATCGGGCTCGGCCCGCTGTTCTATCCGACCGCGGACAAGGGCGCCGACATCGCTGCGTTGCGCGCGTTCTATGCGCCCCATAAAGGGAAATATCACGGAGTTTGAGGCCAACCGTCGCGTCAACTCGTCCGAAGTCGAACCCGTAGGACACCAACTTCCCCTCTCCTCCAAAACAGCTCCTTCGTTTTTGGGGGAGAGGGGAAAGGGTGAGGCGGTAGGGCGGGTCTTGACCCGCGTTTGCGGTTACTTGTCATGGCGGGTTGAAACCCGCCCTGCGTGGCCGATCCGCAGGGCGGGTCTTGGCCCGCCGGCGCGGTTACTTGTCATGGCGGATTGAAACCCGCCCTACGTGGCCGATCCGCAGGGCAGGTCTTGGCCCGTCGTTGCGGTCACCGGCATGGAATCGCCGTCGCCACAGGCAACGGTTATTGCTCCGATCCGTCGAGTCCGGTCGGGCCGCCGATGGGTTTCGCGTAATTCCGGTCGAGGTATTGCTGCGCGACCGTGGCGATGCGTGCGAGCATCCCTTTGTCAGTGCCCCCGAAACTCCAGGTGCCGCCTGGGGCTGCGGCCCGCTGATAGAACTCGGGATCGGCAATCACACGGCCGGTTTGGGCATCCGTGAATTTCACGCGCATGAGCACCGCGGAGCTGCCCGCGAAATCGCCGGCGAAGATGCGCGCACCGGTGCTGACATATTTCAACTGCACGATGTAGGGCTCCACGTTGAGGACCCGCCCGCTCTGGTTCCGGTTCTCCCAACCGGCGAGCGTCGTGCCCACGCGTTGTCGCATGTAGATCGAAATCTTCCCGATCGCCGCCTTCTCGTGCGCGGCTTCGTCGGACACTTTGATTGGCGACAGCATGAAATGCTGGAAGTGCGAGAACGGCTCCGCCGGCGGCGGATTGCCGGCCACGTCCGGACGGATGTTGGTGACGCATGCGCAGCAGACGAGCGCCAGCACGGCTGGCAACAGCAAACGGAACTTCATTGCGCTTCTCCCCGATGATGGAGTAAAACACCAAGCAGATTCCATGCCACGTGCGCGCGCGATCGGTGACGACGTGTCTCGCGTCCCGTGGCGTGGTCGTAGGGCGGCTCTTGACCCGCCGGTGTTGGCTTGACCGCCGTTGCGCTTGCCGGCCATGTTGGGCCGTCATGAAAAGCTTTCCATGGCGACACTGCGGAGACGGTCGCGACCGGCAGCTTGCGGGAAGGCTGACGATGCTTGATTCAGACGCCATTACCCGATGCAAGTTTGATCAGCTACGCGGGAAGCAACTGAAACAACCGCTGCGCGTTGGCCATGCATTCACCATCGCCGACCGCCTGATGCTGCAAGATCCGCTCGGGATGCGCGCGCTCCAGTTCGGCGACGCAGCGGGCGACAACGGCGTGCAAATCGATGGGTTGCCGGTCAACGCTGATCCCGCGACCGAGGCGCGCCATCGTGAAGTCGAGCAAATCGTCCACCAGACGCTGCGCGCGCCGGGTCGAATCGATACTGTAGCTCACGTACTTCTGGAGCTTCTCATCGAGGTCTGCCCGCTCGAGCGAGGAGGCACCGAGCAGGATGATGGACAGCGGATTGCCCAGGTCGTGACTGACGATGCCGATCATCTGTCGCCGGCAAGCTCACGCCAGCGCGCGCACCTTCACCACCGCCGGGTCGTCGGCGTGCACCAGCAGCATGCGCCGCACGCGGTCCTGCCACAGGCGTCCGAACTCGCGGCGTTGCGCGTCGCCGGCGTGGCCGGTCATCACCTGTTGCAACAGCGGGCGTTGCATCGGATCCGCGGGAATCACGCTGGTGTCGATCTCGACTTCGACCGATTCATCATTGTCGTTGCGGCGGAAGCGGACGCCGGCGACGTCGCCCGCTGAGTAGTGCAACAAGTGATTGCGTGCGTGCCGTCCGCCGAGGCCCCGGAAGCCATTGTCGGCGGCGGCGCCGCTGATGAGCGTCAGCACCTGGCCGATCACGCCGGTGACCCCGGCGTCCTCGGCCCCGTCGAGATACACGCTGATGCCGCCGCGCTCGGGAATGCTGTTCGGGTAAAGATGGCTGAGCGCGGCGCGCGCGCAGAGCCACCCGCCGGCGACGGTGGGGCAGGAGTGCCCGGCCAGCCTCACCGCGTCGGCGTAGTGGTACTCGAGCATGCCGTCGGACGAGGCGCCGAGCAGCTCGGCGAGCCCGTCGTGCAGCCTGAGCGGCGGCACTTCGGCAAAGAAGTCCGGGAAGGCCATTACTGCGTGACCACGAAGTCGATCACCACGGGGCCATCGCCGCCACGCTGCTGGTAACGCACGTCGATGCGTCCGCCGTAGCGCTGCTGCATCTGGTTGAGCAGCGGGATCGGATCATGGTCGTTGACGAAGCGCATCGCTTCGCCGGGCTCGAGCGCATCCAGCGCGCCGAAAATGGCCGAGTGCCGGAACCGGTGCGCGATCGCGCGCGCATCGAAAGGATAGGTCTGGTAGGCAGGAGCTTCGGCGGGCGTGTTCATGCGGGTTCCGTTGCAGGGAGATCGCTGCAAAGCATGCGCCGCACGCGCACCGGACATCTTGACCTGTGTCAGGGGGCGGCACGCGCGGACGAAGACGCGTTGCCGCCGAGGAACGCGTCGCGCTGCTGCGCCGACTCGCCGCCGATCCTGCGCACCGCGGCGTAGAACCGCGTCCAGTCGCCGCCACAACGCTGGAACAGCGCGGCGAACGCCGGCACGCCGCGGTCGTACAGGCCGAACGGCACCAGCTTGGCGTTGTTGATGGGCGTGTCGAACCAGTGGTCGTAACCGCTGTACCCGTGCCACGTGGTGTCGCGCAGGTGTTCATACTGTGTGCGCAGGTCGGCAAACAACTGTTGCTTGCGCTGGCGCTTTTCGGCGTCGGACAGGTCGCTTGTGTACATCGCCTTCAGCTTCTTGCGCGTCGCCAGCACCAGTTCGGTGAATTGGCGGCGGCGTTCGGCAATCGCCGGATCGGGCGGCGGCAGATGGTTGTCGGCGTGCCACTGGCGCAGGCCCTCGCGCTGCACGAAGGTCGCGAAGGATTCGTCGAACGCGGTGTCGTTTTCGACGTAGTACTTCTGGTGCGCGAGTTCGTGGAAGATCGTGCCGACCATTTCCTCGTCGCTCCAGTCGTCCATCGTGCTGAGCAGCGGATCGGCGAAGTGCCCGAGGGTCGAATAGGCCGGCACGCCGCCGATCCACACGTCGTCGCCTTGTTGGGCCATGTGCGTCCCCAAGGCCTCGGCACGGTCCTTGTGATAGAAACCCTGGTAGGCGACGCAGCCGGCGATGAGGAAACAATGTTCGACCGGCTTCAGCGACAACGCAGGGGTTGCAAACACGTTCCACATCACGAACGGACGGTGGATGTCGGCGTAGGTCGTGTAGCTTTTGTTGCGCGGCAGTTTCAGCACGTTGGAAGCGAATGCACGTGCGCGCAGCGCGAGTTGCAGCCGCTGCCGCAGGGCCGGCGGTGTGTCTGGATTCTCGATCACCTGCGGGATCGGTTTGCGCGCGCGCAACACCGCCATCTCGCCGGCCGCGAGATGCGCGTAGTAGCCGAGGGTCGAACAGCCGGCAATGGCCGTGGCCGCCACAGCCGTCACGAGCGCGCGCGCGATCTTCTTGTATCGTGGACGGCTTGCACTCACACTTGCGTTTCTCGAGGGGCGACGCGGTTCAAATGGACGGCCATGCTGCTGCTGATCGACAACTATGACAGCTTCACGTTCAACCTCGCACAGTACCTGGGCGAACTCGGACAGGATGTGAAGGTGCTGCGCAACGATGCCGTCGAGGTTGCCGGCATCCGCGCGCTCGCGCCGGAGCGCATCGTGATCTCACCGGGTCCGGGCACGCCCGACCAGGCGGGCATCACACTCGCGCTGATCCGTGAGCTGGCGGGGGCGATCCCGATCCTCGGGGTGTGTCTCGGGCATCAGGCGATCGGTCAGGCGTTCGGCGGCAAGGTGGTGCCCGCGCGCGCGATCATGCACGGCAAGGTTTCGCCGATCCGCCATGTCGGGACCGGCGTGTTCGCGGGGCTGGCCGATCCGTTCGAGGCCACGCGTTACCACTCGCTCGTCGTCGAGCGTGGGTCGCTGCCGGATTGCCTGGAAATCACCGCGTGGACCGAACGGGACGACGGCTCGTTCGACGAGATCATGGGCCTCCGGCACAAGTCGCTCGATGTGGAGGGCGTGCAGTTCCATCCCGAGTCGATCGAGACCCGTTGTGGCCACGATCTGCTGCGTAATTTCCTCGCGCAATCGCTGCCCAGGGCGGCATGAACGTGGCCATCACCCCGCACGAGGCGCTGCAGCGCACGATCGAGCACCGGGAGATCTTCCACGACGAGATGATCGACCTGATGCGCCAGATCATGCGCGGCGAGGTTTCGCCGTCGATGATCGCCGCGATCCTGACCGGCCTCCGGGTCAAGAAGGAAACGGTCGGGGAGATCGCCGGCGCCGCGGCGGTGATGCGCGAGCTGGCCGATAAAGTCGCGGTGCCGCCCGACCCGCATCTCCTGGATATCGTCGGCACCGGTGGCGACGGCGCGCACAGCTTCAACATTTCCACCACCTCGATGTTCGTGGCGGCCGCGGCGGGCGCGAAGGTGGCCAAGCACGGCAACCGTGGCGTGTCCTCGTCGTCCGGCAGCGCCGACGTGCTGGAAGCACTTGGCGCGAAGGTCGACCTTGGCCCCTTGGAGGTGGCCAAGTGCATCGAACAAACCGGCATCGGCTTCATGTTCGCGCCGCGCTTCCATCCGGCGATGAAGGCAGTCGCCCCGGTTCGTCGCGAAATGGGCGTACGCACGTTGTTCAACATCCTCGGGCCGCTGACCAATCCGGCCAGCGCTCCCAACATCCTGATGGGGGTGTTCCATCCGGACCTCGTCGGCATCCAGGTACGGGTGTTGCAGCGCCTGGGCGTCGCGCGCGCGCTGGTGGTGCACGGCGTGGATGGGCTCGACGAGATATCGTTGGGCGGCGCGACGCTGGTCGGGGAACTCAGCGGCGGCGAGGTACGCGAGTACCAGATCGAGCCGGAGCAGTTCGGTATCCCGATGGCGTCCAGTCGCAATTTGCGCGTCGCCGATGCCGCCGAATCGAAGGCGATGCTTTTGCGCGTGCTGGATGGCGAGGCCGGCGTCCCGCGCAACATCGTGGTGTTCAACGCCGGTGCCGCGCTGTATGCCGCGGGCATCTCCGCCTCCATCCCCGATGGAATCGAGCGCGCGGGCGCCGTGATCGACGACGGTTCGGCGCGTGCGAAACTGGATGCGTTCGTCGCCGCGACCCGGGCGCTTGCCGGCGAATCCAACCATCGGTCGATACTATCGGCGGGTCAAGACCCGCCCTACGCCGATTGACGATATTGCCTGCCTCCATTCCCGATTCCCGTCTCCTGTCTCCCGCTCCATGGACATCCTGCAACGCATCCTGACGCGCAAGCGCGAGGAAGTCGCCGAGCGCAAGTCGCGCGTGCCGTTGGCGCAATTGCGCGCACGCGCTGACGACGCGCCGCCGCCGCGCGGCTTTGCCGCGGCGCTGCGTGCTCGGATCGCCGATGGGCAGCCCGCGGTGATCGCCGAGGTGAAAAAGGCCAGCCCGTCGAAGGGGTTGATCCGTGCCGATTTCGATCCGGCCGCGATCGCCCGCAGCTGCGAGCAGGGCGGCGCGACCTGCCTTTCGGTATTGACCGATGCCGATTTCTTCCAGGGCAGCGATGCGTATTTGCGGCAGGCGCGCGAGGCGTGCGCGCTGCCGGTGTTGCGCAAGGATTTCATCGTCGATCCGTACCAGCTGCACGAGGCGCGGGCGCTCGGCGCCGATGCGGTCCTGCTGATCGCCGCCGCGCTGGGCAATGCGGAGTTCACGAACCTGCACGCACTCGCGCTGGAACTCGGCATGGACGTCCTGCTGGAGGTGCACCACAGCGTCGACCTCGAGCGCGCCTTGATGTTGCCGCGGCCCGACCGCACTGCGATTGGCGTGAACAACCGGGATCTCGGAACCTTCGAGACCAGCGTCGAGACGGTAATCGCGCTCCGGCACCAGGTGCCGCAGGATCGACTGCTGGTGGCCGAGAGTGGCATCGCGGCCCGCGATGACGTCGTGCGGCTGCGCGCGGCCGGGATCGATGCGTTCCTGATCGGCGAAACGCTGATGCGCGCGAAGGATCCGGGCGCCGAACTGGCGCGGCTGTTTGCCGGAGCCTGAACATGCACTCGGAGGCGGCCGACGGGCGACGGGTGGTGTTGTTCGATTTCGATGGCGTGCTGATCCGCGGCGATGCGTTCGGGCTGCTGATGCGCGATCGTTACGCTCACGCATGGTGGCGCAGGGTCCTGGTGCTGCTGGCCATGCCATGGCTGCTGCTGGTCCTGCCGTTCTCGCGGCGCCGCGTGTTGCGCACGCTGGTGCGCGTGGGCCTCCTCGGCACCGGCGAGGCACGCTACCGGAAACTGGCCGAGGCGTTCGCAGACACGCTGGTGCACCGGCCGCACCAGTTCCATCGCGAGGCATTGTTGACCCTGCGCCGGCACCAGGCCGCCGGCGATCGCGTCGTCATCGTGACCGGCTGCGAGGACACGCTGGTGCGCGGCATCCTGACGGGACTGGGCATTGGCGAGGTGGAGGTGCTGCCTTCACGGTTGCGTGCGGGGCGGTTCGGGATGCGCTCCGCGTGGCACAACGTCGGCGCGCGCAAGCTGGAATCGTTGGCGCAGCACGGCATCGAAACCTGGCAGGTGGTCTACAGCGACTCGAACCAGGATGTACCGATGCTGGCGCGGGCCGCCGAACCGGTGCTGGTGAACGCGACGCCCAAACTGTGCAAGCGCGTCGAAAGGGCGCTCGGGCGCAGCGTGAAGCGGGCCACGTGGGAATAG
>JBOHYT010000115.1:0-15646 GCA_050738055.1 Rhodanobacteraceae bacterium | reverse complement strand
TCGAAGTCGGTTCGCCGGTGCCGACCACCAGGTGATCGAGGACCCGCACCCCGACGAGCTGCAGTGCGTCGCGAAGCTGGCGGGTGATGTTGCGGTCCGCGGCCGAGGGTTCGGCGACCCCGCTCGGGTGGTTGTGCGCCAGGATCACCGCCGCCGCGTTGTGCTTGAGCGACGCGCGCACGACTTCGCGCGGATGCACGCTCGCGCCGTCCAGGGTGCCGCGGAACAGCTCCTCGAATGCCAGCACCCGATGGCGGTTGTCGAGGAACAAACACGCAAACACTTCGTAGGGTTTGTGGGCGAGCTGGGCTTTCAGAAACGCCGCGCTGTCGCGCGGGCTGACCAGTGCGGGACGAGCCGCCAGTTCCTCGCCGAGGCAGCGCCGCGCGAGTTCCAGGGACGCCGCGAGCCGCGCGCGCTTGGCCGGACCGAACCCGGGTGCCGCCGACGGTTCGCTCACGAGCAGCGCAGACAGGCTTCCGGCCCGGGCCAGCAGGGCGCGCCCCATGTCGACCGCGCTGGCGCCGCGGATGCCGCTGCCCAGCAGGATCGCCAGCAGTTCCGCCGGGGTCAGCGCGGCGGCGCCGCGACTGAGCAGTTTTTCACGCGGACGTTCGTCCGCCGGCCATTCCTTGATGCTCACGATGTCGGTCCGTTGGTGGTTCGATACCCCGCCACGCACGGAAGCGACGACATGCCCCTCCCGAGCGTTCGTCCCGAGGTATCGAAGGACGAACGCCTGCACGATCGCACGCCGGCGTCGCCGGTGGCAGCGGTGTGCGTGGCGGAATCCGGTAAGCTAGCCGCCTGCCGTCCTGTCAGCCGATTCCGACGTGAACGCCAGCGAACATCGTCCCAGCGAACAACGACCCAGCGAAAATCGATGTGTTCTGCTCGGGGTTTCGGGAGGCATCGCCGCGTACAAGGCGTGCGAAGTGGTGCGGCGCTTGCGCGATGCCGGCGCCGAAGTGCGGGTGGTGCTGACCGAAAGCGCCCAACGTTTTGTCACCGCGCTGACCTTCCAGGCGCTGTCCGGCCAGCCGGTGCGGCACGGGTTGTGGGACGAGGCGGCCGAGATGGGGATGGGGCACCTTGAGCTTGCGCGCTGGGCGGATGCCATCCTGGTCGCGCCGGCCTCGGCGGATACGCTGGCGAAACTCGCACACGGCTTCGCCGGTGACCTGCTCTCGGCACTGTGCCTCGCCACACGCGCGCCGATCGCGGTGGCGCCCGCAATGAACCATCGGATGTGGTTGCATCCCGCGACTCAGGCCAACGTCGCCACCCTGCGCCAGCGCGGCGTCGCGGTCCTCGGCCCGGCCAACGGCCCGCTCGCCGAGGGCGAATCCGGTCCGGGGCGCATGCTCGAGCCGCAGCACCTGGTGCAGGCCCTGCTGGCACCGGTTGGAACGCATGTTGCATGAACCTGTTGAAGGATCCGGCGGTATCGGTGGCGGTCGGGGGAATGTGCGCGTGAAATCGTCTGAGCGGGCCGAAGGCGCGTTGGCGGCCTTGAAGGTCGTGGTGAATGCCGGCCCGACCTACGAGGACATCGATCCCGTGCGGTTTCTGGGCAACCGCAGCTCCGGGAAAATGGGTTTTGCGATCGCTGAGGCCGCATCGCTGGCGGGTGCCGACGTCACCCTCATCGCGGGGCCGGTGGCACTGGCGACGCCCGCCGGGGTCGCGTTGCGCGTCGATGTGCGAAGCGCGCTGCAGATGCGCGACGCGGTGCTGGAAGCGGTGCGGGACGCCGACATTTTCATCGCCACCGCGGCGGTCGCCGACTGGCGGGTCGCCGAATACTCGGCGCACAAGCTCAAGAAGGGCTCGACCGGTGCGCCGGCACTCGCGCTGGTCGAGAACCCCGACATCCTCGCTGAGGTGGCGCGCCGCGAACCGCGCCCGTTCGTGGTCGGCTTCGCCGCCGAGACCGAGCATGTCGCCGAGCACGCGCGCGCGAAACTCGTGCGCAAGAAGCTCGACATGCTGGTCGCCAACCGGGTCGACGAGCACCTCGGCATCGGCGCCGACGACAATGCCGTGGAGCTCCTCTGGCCGGGTGGCAGCGAGACGCTGCCTCGCGACTCGAAGCCGGATCTCGCAAAAACGCTGGTCGCGCGCATCGCCGAACATTTCCGTGCGCGGGGACAGGCATGAGCCCGAGTCTGCCCGGTCAGAGGGTCGCGGTGGAGGTGAAGCGCCTCGACGCGAGGCTCGGGGACAGCATCCCGTTACCCACCTATGCGACCGACGGGAGCGCCGCGATGGACCTGCGCGCCGCACCCGCCGACGCCGTTGAAATCGCGCCGGGCGACAGCGCGCTGATCCCGACCGGACTCGCGATCCACATCGCGGATCCGGGCTGGTGCGCGCTGATCGTGCCGCGCTCAGGGCTAGGCCACAGGCACGGGCTGGTGCTCGGCAACCTCACCGGCGTGATCGATGCCGACTACCAGGGTCCGCTGATGATTTCCTGCTGGAACCGCGGCAGGCAGGCGTTTACCATCCACCCTGGGGACCGCATCGCGCAGTTGCTGGTGGTGCCGGTCGCGCGTGCCGCGTGGAGGGTGGTCGATGAATTTGCACCGAGCGGACGCGGCGTCGGGGGATTCGGCTCCACCGGGGTCGCGTGACGACATGGACAACGAATCGACCATCCGGAAAACGCCCCACGTGCAGGCTGCCGCGCGGGCGGTGCGCGCGCGCCTGAGCCTGCGCCGCGGGATCGCCGAAGTCGCCGCTGACCTGGTACTGGCGCTCGGCACGCTGCTGGTGCTGTTTGGCCTGTTCATGGGTTGGCAGGCGTGGCAGATCACCCGCCAGACGAGCGCGACCCAGGAACTGGCGCAGGCCAGGCAGGAAGTCGCGCAGCAGATCGCATCGATCGTCGCCGGCAAACGCGCGGAAATCGCGCGCGCGCTCGCGCAACCCGCGCTGGTGGCGCAGCTCTCGGCCAACGACGATCCGCAATCGCGGGCCGACGCCGCGCAGCGCATCAAGGCCGGGATCGACGGCGCCGAGGCGGTGACCCTGTACAGCGCGCAGTTGAACGAAGTGCTGCACGGGAACCTGCAGCAGCTCGGCTACGCGCGCGCGGCGCAACTGATGTCGGCGATGAGCGCGGATGTCCTCGGCCCTGCGCAGTCGCCGGTTCCGCGGACCTTGAGCTTCGCCGGTCCGGTCGTCGGCGCCGGTGGCAAAGTGCTGGCGTACGCGACGGTCGATTTCCGCGATTCATCGCTGCGCATCGCGATGAGCACGCCGCGGATCCACGCGGGCCGCATCGAGTTGCGGCAGACCGGCAAGTCCGGCGACGTGCTGCTGGACAGCGTCGGCGAGGGCGGCCTCGCCACCAGCGACGACACGGGCGTTCCCGTTCCCAACAGCCTTTTCATCGTGACCTCGGCGCGGCCCGATTACTGGTTGCCGATCACGCAGGCGCTGGCCAAGGCGCTGGCGCTCGCGATCGTCCCGTTCTTCGCGGGCATCGCCCTGCTGTGGTGGCGGCCGCGCCTGCGCGCCGCCTTGGGTGGCGCGTCGCTGGTGGAAGAACCGGCGTTGTCCGAGGTGATCGCGGCGGCGGCGCCGGCGCCCACCCCCGAACCCAAACCGGTCACCAAGCCCGATGCCGCGCCCGCGGCGCACGACGATGAAGCGGTGCCCGATCGCGGCATCTTCCGCGCCTACGACATCCGCGGCGTGGTCGGCCAGACGCTGAGCCAGGGCGTCGCGCGCCAGTTGGGGCGTGCGATCGGCAGCGCGGTGCGCGACCAGGAGCTGTCGGAAATCGTGATCGGTCGCGACGGGCGGCTTTCCGGACCGGAGCTTTCCGAGGCGCTGATCGAAGGCCTGCGCGCCGCGGGCGTCGACGTCATCGACATCGGCGCCGTACCGACGCCGGTCAGCTATTTTGCCGCGTACCAGCTCAACACCGGCTCGTGCGTGTCGGTGACCGGCAGCCACAACCCGCCCGACTACAACGGTTTCAAGATCGTGATCGGCGGCGAAACGCTCGCCGAGGATGCGATCCAGGACCTGTATCAGCGGATCGTCGATCGCCGTTTCAGCGAGGGCCAGGGCGGCCTGCGCCAGTACGACATCACCCCCGAATACATCGAGCGCATCGCTTCGGACATCCAGACCGGGCGTTCATTGAAAGTGGTCGTCGATTGCGGCAACGGCATCGCCGGCGACACCGCACCGGGCGTGGTGCACGCGATCGGCTGCGAGGCGGTTCCGCTGTATTGCGATGTCGATGGCACCTTCCCGAACCATCATCCGGATCCCTCGGAACCGAAGAACCTCTCCGACCTGATCCTGACGGTCCAGAAAACCGGCGCCGATATCGGACTCGCCTTCGACGGTGACGGCGACCGGCTCGGCGTGGTGACCAAGGACGGCGAGATCGTCTATCCCGACCGGGTGCTGATGCTGTTCGCGCAGGACGTGCTCACGCGCAACCCCGGCGCGACGATCCTGTACGACGTCAAGTGCACCGGGCATCTGCAGCCCTTGATCCTGCAAGCCGGCGGCAGCCCGCTGATGTGGAAGACCGGTCATTCCCTGATCAAGTCCAAGATGAAGGAAACCGGCGCGCAGCTCGCCGGCGAGATGAGCGGGCACTTCTTCTTCCGTGAGCGCTGGTACGGATTCGACGACGGGGTGTATGCCGCGGCGCGGTTGCTGGAAATCCTGGCCGACGATCCGGAAGGCCGCACGCCGGAGCAGATCTTCGCGACGCTGCCGAAGGGCGTCTCGACCCCCGAGTTGCACATCCCGATGGCCGAAGGCCAGAACCATCCGTTCATCGCGCGCTTCCGCGAGCGCGCGCAATTCGAGGCTGCCCGCATCACGACGATCGACGGGCTGCGCGCCGACTGGCCGGACGGCTGGGGTTTGGTGCGCGCGTCCAACACCACGCCGGTGCTGGTGCTGCGCTTCGACGCCGACAACGCCACCGCGCTCAAGCGTATCCAGGATGCGTTCCGCGCGCAGATCCTCGCCTGCGACAACACGCTCACGCTGCCGTTCTGAGTTGCGCGAAGCGCCGGTGATGGTTCGCTTTCCGCGTGTCACTCCGACTTTCATCGTCATTCCGGGGCCGTTCGCAGCTTCATCGCGAACGGAACCCGGAATCCATTTGATCTCTGCCGATCCGAAGACCGACATCCGTGTCTTGATTCCGCTCGCCTCCAAGACGAGCGGAACCAAAGCGACTGCGCCGCAAAAGCAAAAACACTGGGTCCCGGCCTTCGCCGGGACGACGAGTCCGTGTCACGACGCCGGCGGCGTCTTGCCCGAGTACTTCACGGCCTGCGCGCCGGTGATCGGCCCGGCGACGTGGGCCTGGTCGCTGATGTAGAGCTTGACCGGGCGCTCGAAATCCAGCGGGCCGTTGACGGTGGCGCCCGCACCGATCGTGATGCGTGGCACGTGGTTGCTGTCGAAGTGGATGCCGAACACGCCGTTGGAGTTCGGTTTTTTGACCGTGATGCCGCCATCGACGACCGCATTGCCGGAAATGTCGATGTCGGCATTGACGGTGGTGATGCCATCGCCGACGTGTGCGTCATCCACGGTGATGTCCTTGTTGACGTTGGTCAGCGATCCCTTCACCTCCGAGCCACTCGCGAGCGCAAGTTCGCCGTTGACCGTCTTGATGTTGCCGGAAACCGTGGCGCCGCTGGCAAGCGTCACTCCGCCGTTGACGGTGCTGATGTTTTTGGCACTCGCGTTTTTGGCCAGCTTCACATGGCCGTTCACGGTGGTGGCATCGCCCACCTGGGCGCCCTCGGCAAGTTCGATCGAACCGTTGACGGTAGACGCTGCGTCAGCCTTCGCCTTGGCTCCGATGTGGACCGAGCCGTTCACGGTCTTGGCGTTGGAGATGCTGGTGCCCGCCGGGACATCCACCGAGCCGTTTACGCCGCTGACGCATGCGGCAAGGGTCAGCGGAACGGCCGTGAAGAGGGCAAAGGCGTAGGTGCGAAGACGTGCGGATTGCATGGAACACCTCCTGCGCGGTGCGCGTGGGTTGGCATGATCCTGCCCGAATGGCGGTCCGTTGCCAATAGGGTATCTCGGCCTTGGCATACTGCCGATCGGTCAAAGCTTTTTTTGCCACGGATTTGCACGGATCCGCACGGATAAAGCTCGATCCGATCCGTGTTCATCCGTGTTGATCCGTGGTAAAGCTTTTGCTTTCAAGTCGCAACATTGTTGCGATCGTCCCTGATCGCTGCTTTGCCGGGTACTTCCGCGAAGCGAACGGCGCAGCGTCACGGGGCACCAGAACGCCCATCCATGGGCTGACTCTTCACAACAGCCGCTCCGTACGCAGTTCTCGTTAAAATGTAGCGATCTCCCCTTGAGACTCGCCATGTATACCCTCGTGATGATCCGCCACGGCCAGTCGCTGTGGAACAAGGAGAATCGTTTTACCGGTTGGGCGGACATCGACCTTTCGGAACAGGGCCGCCGCGAAGCCCGCGAGGCGGGCGAACTGTTGAAAAAGGAAGGCTACGCGTTCGACATCGCGCACACCTCGGTGCTGACCCGCGCGGTGCACACCTTGTGGGGCGTCCAGGACGCGATGGATCTCCAGTGGCTGCCGGTAGTCACCGACTGGCGTTTGAACGAGCGTCACTACGGTGCACTGACCGGATTGAACAAGGCCGAGGTTGCGGTGAAACATGGTGACGATCAGGTCCACATCTGGCGACGCAGCTACGACGTGCCGCCGCCACCGCTGGACCCCGAGGACGATTTCTGCGCGAACGATCCGCGCTATGCGAACCTCGATCCGGCCCGGATTCCCTTGACCGAGTGCCTGAAGGACACCGTGGCGCGGGTACTGCCGTACTGGCACGAGGTGCTCGCGCCCGCGATTCGGGCGGGTCAGCGGGTGCTGCTGGTTGCGCACGGCAATTCATTGCGCGCGCTGATCAAGTACCTCGATGGTATTTCCGACGCCGACATCACCGAACTCAACATTCCGACCGGCGTGCCGATCGTGTACCGCTTCGACAGCGCGCTGAAACCCGTCGAGCACCGCTATCTCGGCGATGCCGACGCGATCGCCGCCAAGGCCGCGGCCGTGGCCAACCAGGCAAAAAGCAAGTAGGGCGGGTCTTGACCCGCCACGCGATTTCGACCCCCGGCTGTATGGTTTCAACCCGCCGTATGGTTTCGGCCGCCGTACGTCCCACCGGACGCCGGTAAACGCAATGGCGGGTCGAGACCCGCCCTACAGTTTCGGGCGCTTCCACGGCCACGCGGCGGCAAAGCTCAAGACGCCGACGATCGTGAGGATGATCGGCGGCCATACGCCGTAGCTTCGCCCCAGCGCAAACACCAACGCCGCGCCCATCAGGAGCGCGCCGCCAAACGCCGCGGAGAGGATGCGTCGCTGGATTTCGCGGCCGACCGCATGCAGGTGTGTGAGTTCGCGCTCGCCGACCTGCAGGGGTCCGTTGCTGTCGGCCAGCGCCTCCAGCGCGGCGTGCAGCTTTTCGGGAAACAGCGGCGCGATCCGGAGCCACTCCGGGATCCGCTTGCGCATTTCCTTCAGCGCGTGCCGGGCGCTGTAGCGGTCGGCGAGGATCCGTTTCAGCACCGGTTGCGCCACTGACCAGATGTCGATCTCCGGATCGATCTGGCGGCCGAGTCCCTCGACGTTCAGCAGGGTCTTCTGCAACAGGATCAGTTGCGGTTGCAGCGTCAGTTGAAACTTGCGCGCGACGCTGAACAGTTTCGCCACCACTTCCGCCACCGAAATCTCCGAGAGTGGGCGCGTGAAGTACGGTTCGCACACCGTGCGGATCGCCGCTTCCAGCTCATCGACACGGATGGTTTTCGGCATCCAGCCGGCCGCGATGTGCAGTTCGGCGATCCGGTGGTAATTGCGCTCGAACATCGCGATGAAATTTTCCGCGAGCCAGTACTGGTCCTCTTCCGGCAGCGAGCCCATGATCCCGAAGTCGAGCGCGATGAAGCGCGGGCTGCGGGTGCGGGTGAGATCGACCCAGATGTTGCCGGGGTGCGCGTCGGCGTGGAAGAAGTTGTCGCGGAACACCTGTTCGTAGAACAGCCGCACGCCCTTTTCGGCGAGCACGTGGCGGTCGATCCCGGCCTTGTCCAGCGCGACGATGTCGTCGGCCGGCACGCCGTACACACGCTCCATCGTCAGCACCGTTTCACAGGTGTGCGACCAGACCACTTCGGGGACGTACAGGTCGTCGGAGTTCTCGAAGTTGCGCCGCAGCAAGCTGGCGTTGGCGCCCTCGCTCTGCAGGTTCAGCTCGTTGTGCAAGGTTCTCGCGACTTCGTTGAACATGTCGCGTGGACGGATCTTGTCGGCCTGTGGGTGCCAGCGCTCCACCAGCCCCGCCAGCGCATCCAGCAGTTCGAGGTTGCGGCGGATGTTCTTCTCGATGTCCGGGCGCAGGACCTTGACCGCCACTTCGCGACCCATGGAGCGCGCAGCCGAAGGCCGCACGAAATTTCCCTCTCCCTCCGGGAGAGGCGGCGTCTGCGCCGAGCGCGTAGCGCCGGGTGAGGGTTCGGGGTCGCTCGACGCTGCAGGGTGGCGCGAAGCGCCGGGCGAGGGTTGTGACTGGAAACGCCCGCCTGGCGGCAGCAATCTCGCGGCGTGCACCTGCGCGACCGACGCCGAGGCGAGCGGGGTTTCATCGAAGCTCGCATACAGTTCGCCGATCGGCTTGCCGAGCGACTGTTCGACGATCGCGCGTGCCTCGTCGCCGGGAAACGGCGGCACCTGATCCTGCAACTGCGACAGTTCGTCGGCGACTTCCTCGGGGATCAGGTCGCGGCGGGTCGACAGTACCTGCCCGGCCTTGACCCAGATCGGCCCGAGTTCGTTCAGCGCGAGCCGCAGGCGTGCGCCGCGCGGCAACGCGGCGATCTGCTTGCGCGGGCGCGGCAGCAGCGCGCGCAGCCAGCGCAACGGCCGCATCACGTGTTGTTCGTCGATCAGGTCGTCGACGCGGTAGCGCACCAGTACCGCGACGACGTGCAGCACGCGCGGCACCAGGCGCAACCTCGTCATGGTTTGCCATCCAGATGGCGGACGCGCGCCGCCAGCCGTTCGATGCGTTCGCGCAGTTCGTCCACGTCGTCGAGAAACGCGTTCATCTCCGGGTGCGGCACGGTCACGCGCGCTTCGTCGCGCAACCAGTCGATCGTGTCATCGCGGAAATGCCGTGCGCCTTCGTCCGCCCAGTTGCTTGCGTCGCGGAACGCGCGCGCGATGGTGGTGCCGACCACCTCGCCGAATACCGCCGCGAAGGCCGCCTCGAAATCGGGCTTGTACGCGCGCGCGAGCCTCTGGACCTGTCTCGCGAGTTCGGCGTCGCCGGCGATCTCGACCTTTCCGGGCGGACGCGCTTCGCCATCGCGCCCGAGCGCCATCGCCAGCAGCGAACCGGGCGTGGCCTTCACCTCGAAATCGCTGGCGCGGCCGTCGGCACCCGCGCCCGGCGGCGGCTCGATCTGCAGGGTGCCGTTGCGCGCGGCGATCGCGAACGCAATCTCGGGTCCGCGCAGGGTCACACCGATCCGGCGACCTTCGATCCTGCCGATCGCCGTGCGGGTCTCCGGATCGAGCGCCAGCAGCCGGTTGAGGGCAAGGGTCAGCGCGAGGCCGCCCAGTTTGCGCAGTGGCTGGGGAATCCAGGCATTCGGTTCGCGGTCAGGCATGTGTTAATTGTATGCGATCGTCCCGCGGCGAAGAACCTTTCATATCCCACCCCGGAACCCCAACTGCCGCCACGCCTCGTACACCGCGACCGCGACGGCATTGGAAAGGTTGAGGCTGCGATTGTCGGGTTGCATCGGCAGGCGCAGACGCTGCGCTTCGGGGATGGTTTGCAGGACCGCGTCTGGCAGTCCCGAGGTTTCCCGGCCGAACAGCAGTGCATCGCCGCCCGCGAAACGCGCGTCGGTGTAGCGGTGCCGCGCCCGGCTGGTGAACGCGAACACGCGCGGCTGTCGGAGTGTTTCCAGGCAGGCGGCGAGATCCTCGTGCACCATCACGTTGACGAACTCGTGGTAGTCGAGCCCTGCGCGTCGCAGTTTCGCGTGGTCGAGGTCGAAGCCGAGCGGTCGGATCAGGTGCAGCGAGGCACCCACGTTCGCGCACAGCCGGATCACGTTGCCGGTGTTGGGCGGAATCTCTGGTTGGTACAGGATGACGTGGAACACCCGGTCATTATCGTGCGCTCGTCCATGATCGCTGCATGGCTGAACGACGTTGGCATACCCACAGCGCGTCGCAAAACCAGCACCAGAACGGCCTTCCCTGGCCTGACTGCTCACAACGGCTGAGCGCTCAGACGTCCCCGAATCGTGGTTTGCATGCAACCGGCGACCGGTGCGCAGGCGGCACCAGAGCACCCGCGGTGCGTCACCCGCCGGAGGTCAGTGCAGGCTGATCAGCACGATGCCGCACGCGATGGCCAGTGCGGCGATCGCGAACATTCCCCGCATCAGGATCGATTCGACTTTCATGGCCCCTGCTCCATCGGCGTCGACGCCGGGACGGCCCCGGTCCTGGATACGAAGCATCGGCTGTGCCACTGGCGGGCCGTGGGGCTGAAAAGCGGCAAATCCCGGGGAAATCCCGGCCCGGAATGTGACCGGCTTCACGTGCTCGCGCCTACCAGGGCAACTCGGCGCCGTCGTAGGCGATGAATTTGCCGGCGTCCTCGGGGCCCGCGTGCTCGATCAGCCCGAGCAGCGCGTGCGCGGAATCGGCCGGCGCGAGCGTTGCGCTCTTGCCGCCCATCTCGGTCTTCAGCCAGCCGGGGTGTACCACGACCACCACGATCCCGCGCGGCGAAAGTTCCGCGGCGAGGCGTTTCACGGCCATGTTGAGCGCGGCCTTGCTCATCGCGTAGCTCATGGTGCGGAAGCGCGCCGATTGCGCGATCGAGGCGATCTGCGAACTGATGCACAGCACCCGCGGCTTGTTGCCCAGCGCCAGCAGCGGTGCCAGCGCCTGGGTGATCAGCAGCGGCGCACTCGCATTGACCGCAAAACTTTCCGCCAGCGATTCCGCCTTGACGTTGCCGAAGCGTTCACCCGATACCAGCAACCCGGCGTTGTTGACCAGCAGATCCACCCGCTGCAAATGGTTCGCGGCCACAGCCGGCAGGCCGGCAATCGCGTCGGGGTCGGCGACGTCCAGCCGATGGATCGCCAGCCGCTCGCCGTGCGCCGCGCGCAGCGCGTCGAGCACCTTGGCGCTCGCAGGATCGCGACAGCACGCCAGCACACGCGCGCCGCGTTCCAGCAGTTCGGTGACGAAGGCCAACCCGAGTCCGCGGTTGGCGCCGGTGATCAGGCAGCGTTGCATGGCTGGATCCTTGCTGCCGGCAGTGTAACCCCGGTGCGCTTTGGCGGGGCTTCTGGTGGGCGTTCCTGGTCGGCATTTCGGGGCGGCATTCCTGGTCGGCATTTCCGGTCGATTGCTTTCCGCGCTCTGCTCAGCTACGGTTCAGGGTCAACTCAACGGTCCGGGGAGGACTACCACCATGCGCACGCATCTGATGGCGTGGTTCGCAGTGCTTGGCTTCACCTTGTTCGCAGGGGCGGCCCAGGCCGCCGACGCCGGCGGCAAGATCGACATTCCCTACACCCGCTTCACGCTGCCGAACGGCCTGACCGTGGTGGTCAGCGAAGACCACAAGGCACCGGTCGTTGCGGTCAGCGTGTGGTACCACGTGGGCTCGGCCTACGAGCCGGAGACCAAGACCGGGTTCGCGCACCTGTTCGAGCATCTGATGTTCTCGGGCTCGGAGAATCACAAGGACGGCTACTTCAAACCGTTCGAACTGGTTGGTGCGACCGGCATGAACGGCACCACCTGGCTGGATCGCACCAACTATTTCGAGACGGTGCCGACCACGGCGCTCGACATGGCGCTGTGGATGGAATCCGATCGCATGGGGCACCTGCTGGGCGCGATCGGCCAGAAGGAACTGGACGTGCAGCGCGGCGTGGTGCAGAACGAAAAGCGCCAGGGCGAAAACCAGCCCTACGGTCGCGCGATGGAAGACATCCAGGCCAGCGCTTTCCCGGCCAACCATCCGTACCACCACGACACCATCGGTTCGATGGCTGACCTGAACGCGGCTTCGCTGGCCACCGTGAAGCAGTGGTTCAAGGATTACTACGGCGCGGCCAACACCACGCTGGTGCTGGTCGGCGACATCACGCCGGCCCAGGCGCGCCAAAAGGCCATGCAGTATTTCGGCGACATCCAGGCGGGCCCGCGGGTGCCACGGCCGCAGGCGTGGATCACCCAACGCGACGCCTCGACCACCGGCACGATGACCGACAACGTGCCGCAGGTACGCATCTATCGCGAATGGAACACGCCCGGCATCGATGCCTCGGGCAACGATCGCCTGATGCTGGATCTGGCCTCCACCGTCCTCGGCGGCAGCAAGACCTCGCGCCTGTACCAGCGGCTCGTCTATCAGGACAAGCTGGCCGACAACGTGTCGGTCTACAACATGTCGTTCGAACTCGCCAGCATGACCATGCTGCGGGTCGACGTGAAGAAGGGCGTCGACCCGAAAAAGGTCGATGCGGCCGTGGCCGACGAGTGGGCGAAGTTCCTGAAGGAAGGCCCCACGAAGGACGAGCTCGATCGCGCCAAGACGACGTATCAGGCGTCGATCATCCGCGGCCTGGAACAGGTCGGAGGTTTCTCGGGCAAGGCGGTGACATTGGCCGAAGGGCAGGTCTATCGCAATGACCCGGCTGCGTGGAAGCAGGATTACGACGTCACCATGGCCGCCACCGCGGCCGCGGTGAAGGCGGCCGCCGACCAGTGGCTGTCGAAGGGGGATTACACGCTCACCGTGGTGCCCGGCAAGGTCGACGCCAGGGACGCCGCGGACATCGCCGGCCGCGCCGCGATCCCGGGTCGCCCGGCCAACAAGCTGACGCCCAAGGGGAATTACAAGGTCACGAAGAGCGACGTCGATCGCAGCAAGGGTGTGCCGCAGGTTGCGGCATTCCCCGGCCTGACCTTCCCGAAACTGCAGCACGGCAAGCTCAAGAACGGCATCGAAGTGGTGCTGGCCGAACGCCATTCGATTCCGGTGGTGCAGGTGGAAGCGCTGTTCGATGCGGGTTTCGCCGCCGACCAGGGCAAGAAGCTCGGCACCTCCAGCTTCACGATGGGCATGCTGGACGAGGGCACCCGTGATCTCGATTCCATCGAAATCGCCAAGCGCAAGCAGCGTCTCGGCGCCGAGATCGCCAACGGTTGCGATCTCGACGCGTGCACGACTTGGATGAGCGCGCTGGACGACAACCTCGCCGATTCGCTGGCGCTGTATGCCGACATCGTGCGCAATCCGGCGTTCCGCGATGCCGACATCGCGCGCGTGCGCGGCCAGTGGCTCTCTGGCATCGCGCAGGAAAAGGCCCAGCCGACCGCGTTGGCGCTGCGCCTGCTGCCGCCGATCCTGTACGGCAACGGCAACGCGTATGCGATTCCGTTCACCGGCTCGGGCACGGAAGACTCCATCAAGTCGTTGACGGCCGATGACATGCGCAGCTTCATGCGTGACTACGTCCGTCCCGACAACGTGAAGCTGCTGGTCGCGGGCGACACCACGCTGGATGCGATCATCCCGCAACTGGAAAAGGCGTTCGGTGACTGGAAGGCGCCGGCAACCCCGATTCCGGCCAAGAACCTGGCCAATGTCGACTATCCGGCGAAGTCGAGCGTGTACCTGGTCAACCGACCCGGTGCGCAGCAGTCGGTGATCATCGCGGGGCTGGTGTCGCCTTCGACCAAGGCGCCGAACAACCTCGAGATCGGCACCATGAACGGCGCGTTCGGCGGCACCTTCACCTCGCGCCTCAACATGAACCTGCGCGAGGACAAGCACTGGGCCTATGGCGCCTTCAGCTTCAGCCCGGCGGCGATCGGCCAGCGGCCGTTCCTGATGTACGCGCCGGTGCAGACCGACAAGACCGCGCCGTCGGCCGAGGAGGCGCTGGCCGAAGCACGCGCGGTGGTGGGCGACAAGCCGCTCGACGACAAGGAAATCCAGAAGATCAAGGACAACGACATCCGCAAGATGCCGGGCCAGTACGAAACCGCGCAGGCCGTGCTGTCGGCGGTTGCAGGCATCGTCAAGTACGACCGCCAGGATGACTACGTGCAGACGTTGAAGTCGCGCATCGAGACGCAGAAGGATGCCGACGTCAACGCGGCCGCCAGGGAAGTGATCCATCCGGATCACCTGACCTGGGTGATCGTGGGCGATCTCTCGAAGATCGAGCAGCCGGTGCGTGCATTGAACCTCGGTGAGGTGCACGTGATCGATGCGGACGGCAATCCTGTGGAGTAGCGCGAGTACGATCCGTCCAAATCGTCATTCCGGGGCCGTTCGCAGCTTCACCGCGAACGGAACCCGGAATCCAGTTTTGGTGCCTGCGGCGAAGGGAAATGGATAGACTCGCGCCATCCTTGGCGCTCGCCCTTCGGGCCGCCTTCGGCGTTCGCGTTTGCAATCCTGCAAACGCAGTCGGGTTCTGCCCGCAAACAGCGCGGGCAGTCCCGGAATGACCAGACCAGCGCCGTAGGGCGGAATCGGCGCAGCCGCTTCCGCCGACCGCCACACGGTCTTCGAGGGTTTGAAAGCCGCTGGATCCCCGCTTTCGCGAGGATGACTGCGTTAAGTAAGTGCCATTCGCCTTAGAATGGCTGCATGAACGAACAACACATATCTGGCACCACCACCCACTTCGGCTATCGCCAAGTGCCCGTCGCCGAAAAGCAGAAGCTGGTCGGCGAGGTATTCTCGTCGGTCGCTGGCAAGTACGACGTGATGAACGACCTGATGTCGTTCGGCATCCATCGCCTGTGGAAGCGGCACTTCGTCGCGACCTCCGGCGTGCGGCGCGGCGATCGCGTGCTCGACCTCGCCGGCGGCACGGGTGACATCGCCGCGTTGTTGCTGCCGCGCGTGGGGGACAAGGGCGAAGTGGTCGTCGCCGACATCAATGCGGCGATGCTGCGTGCCGGACGCGACCGACTGCTCGATCGCGGGTTGCTGCAGGGGCTGCGCTGGACGCAGGTCAACGCCGAAGCGCTCCCGTTTCCCGACGAGTCCTTCGACGCGATCACGATGGCCTTCGGCCTGCGCAACGTCACCGACAAGGCGCGGGCGTTGCGCGAAATGCAGCGCGTGTTGAAGTTCGGTGGCCGGGCGCTGGTCCTGGAGTTCTCGAGGATCAACCAGAAATGGTTGGCGCCACTGTACGACTTCCATTCGTTCCAAGTATTGCCGCGGATCGGCAAGCTGGTCGCTCACGACGCCGGCAGTTACCGCTACCTCGCCGAATCGATCCGCAAGCATCCCGACCAGGCGACGTTGAAGGACATGATGGGCGATGCGGGGTTTCGCAACGTCGAAGTGCGCAACCTGTCTGCGGGCATCGTGGCGATCCATCGCGGTTATAAAATTTGACCTCACAAGAAACGGAAATTAACCAATTGATAGCAAACCAGAATTATTGTTCCTTTTCAAACGTCTACGGCTGGCTGGTCGGTTCGCTAAGCAAGCTCCCTGTATAGCGCAAATCGTTTCTTCCCGGG
>JBOHYT010000114.1:0-8012 GCA_050738055.1 Rhodanobacteraceae bacterium | reverse complement strand
ATTCAAGGGGGCTCAAGCCCAGCCGCTCCGGCCGAGTCACCAAGGGAAACTGAACAATGGGTCACAAAGTCAATCCAATCGGAATCCGCCTCGGCATTTCCAAGGACTGGAACTCCAAGTGGTTCGCCGGCAAGCGTCAGTACGCGCAAAATCTGGTTTCCGACCTCAAGGTGCGCGAGCTGCTGAAGGACAAGCTGTCCCAGGCCGGTGTGTCGAGAATCCTCATCAGCCGTCCGCAGAAGAACGCCGACATCACGATCTTCACGGCGCGCCCTGGCGTCGTGATCGGCAAGAAGGGCGAGGACATCGAGAAGCTGCGCCGCGAAGTGTCGAAGATCATGGGCGTGGACGCGCACATCAACGTCAGCGAAGTGCGCAAGCCGGAGCTGGACGCGCAACTGGTGGCGGAGTCGATCGCCCAGCAGCTCGAGCGTCGCATCATGTTCCGCCGTGCGATGAAGCGCGCGGTGCAGAATGCGATGCGTCTGGGTGCGCTCGGCATCAAGGTCAACGTGGCCGGCCGGTTGAATGGCGCCGAGATCGCGCGCTCGGAGTGGTATCGCGAAGGCCGCGTGCCGCTGCACACGCTGCGCGCGGACATCGATTATGGCTTGGCCGAAGCCAAGACCACCTATGGCGTGATTGGCGTAAAGGTGTGGATCTACAAGGGCGAGATCTTCGATTTCGCGAGCGTCGGCCAATCGAAGGAAGACGAGCGTAATGAAAACGCGCCGTCGACGCGCCGTCCGCGGCCCGATCGTGACGACGAATCGCGCCGCGAGCGTGCGCCGCGCGGACGTCGCGAACGCACCGAACGTGAGGCCTGATCCATGTTGCAGCCAAAACGCACCAAGTTCCGCAAACAGTTCAAGGGCCGCAACCGGGGCTTGAGCCTCAACGGCAACCTCGTGAGCTTCGGCGAATATGGCCTGAAAGCCACGACCCGCGGTGCGATCACCGCGCGCGAGATCGAGGCGGCGCGCCGCTGCATCACGCGCTACGTGAAGCGCGGCGGCAAGCTGTGGATCCGGGTGTTTCCCGACAAGCCCGTCACCAAGAAACCGATCGAGGTCCGCATGGGCGCCGGCAAGGGCAACGTCGAATACTGGGTCGCCCCGATCCAGCCGGGTCGGATGCTGTACGAAATCGAAGGCGTCAGCGAAGTCGAGGCGCGCGAGGCGTTCCGTCTTGCCGCGGCCAAGCTGTCGGTGCAAACCCAATTCGCGACCAGGGCGCTGCTGTGATGGATATCCAAGAGATGCGCAACAAGTCCGTGCAGGAATTGCGCGACCACGTCGCCGATCTGCGCCGCGAACAGTTCAGCCTGCGCATGCAGACCGCGCAGGGCCAGAATGCCCAGACCCACCAGTTTGCCAAGGTGCGCCGCGAGATCGCGCGCGTGGCGACGGTGCTGGGCGAAAAGCAGACCGCCGGAGCCGCGTGATGAACGATACCCAGAATCAAGTCGACAAGAGCAGCACGCGCAGCCTCGAAGGGCGCGTCACCAGCAGCAAGGCGGCCAAGACCGTGACCGTGAGCGTCGCTCGTCAGGAGCAGCACGGCGTGTACGGCAAGCTGCTTCGCCGCTCGACCAAGCTGCACGCGCACGACGAGAACGGCGAGTGCCACGAGGGCGACCTTGTGCGCATCGTGGAATGCCGCCCGCTGTCCAAGACCAAGCATTTCCGCGTGGTGGAAGTGCTGGCGCGTGCGGCGGAATGAGGAGCCGACGAACATGATCCAGATGCAAACCATGCTGGCCGCCGCCGACAACAGCGGTGCGCGCGAACTGATGTGCATCAAGGTGCTGGGCGGCTCCAAGCGTCGCTACGCCAGTGTCGGCGATGTCATCAAGGTTTCGATCCGCGATGCGATCCCGCGCAGCAAGGTCAAGAAGGGCGAGGTCTACAACGCGGTGGTGGTGCGTACCGCCAAGGGCGTGCGCCGTCCGGACGGATCCTTGATCCGGTTCGACGACAACGCCGCGGTGTTGCTCAACAACAAGCTGGAACCGATCGGCACCCGCATCTTCGGGCCGGTCACCCGCGAACTGCGCAGCGAACGCTTCATGAAGATCGTGTCGCTGGCGCCCGAGGTTTTGTAAATCGGGAATCGGAAATCGGGAATCGTAAAATAGCGTAGGTTGGGGTGAGCGTTCTTTGCGAACCCCAACGTCGGGCATCCCCGAAAGCTTTGCAGGGCGGGTTAGCCGCGCAGCGGCGTAACCCGCCGAATGAAAAGCAATGGTGGGTTACGCGCCTGCGGCGCTAACCCACCCTACAAGAGATAAAGGTTATGAACAGGATCAGAAAAGGCGACACGGTGCTCGTGGTCGCCGGCAGGAACAAGGGTCAGCACGGCGAGGTTACCCGCGTCGTGGGCGAGCGCGTGTTCGTGCAGAACGTCAACATGGTCAAGCGCCACACCAAGCCCAACCCGCAGGCGCAGCAGCCGGGCGGCATCATCGAGCGCGAGGCCCCGATCCACATCTCCAACGTGATGCTCTACGACCTGGCCACCGGCAAGGGTGAACGCGTGGGGCGCAAGACGCTCGGCGACGGCCGCAAGGTGCGCACTTACCGTTCGACTGGCGAAGTCGTCGACGCTTGAGGAAGAAGTCATGACCCGTCTCGAAAAAATCTACAGGGAAGACGTGATGCCGGCGCTGATGAAGCGCTTCGGCTACCAGAACCCGATGCAGGTGCCGCGGGTTGGCAAGATCACGCTCAACATGGGCGTGGGCGAAGCCGCGGCCAACAAGAAGGTGCTGGAGAACGCCACCGCGGACATGGCCAAGATCGCCGGGCAGAAGCCGGTGGTCACCAAGGCGCGCGTTTCGGTGGCCTCTTTCAAGATCCGCGATGGCTGGCCGATCGGCTGCAAGGTCACGCTGCGCCGCGCGCGGATGTACGAGTTTCTCGACCGCCTGATCAACATATCCCTGCCGCGCGTGCGCGACTTCCGCGGCGTGTCCGGCCGGTCGTTCGATGGCCGCGGCAACTACAACATGGGCGTGAAGGAACAGATCATCTTCCCGGAAATCGAATTCGACGAAGTCGACGCGATGCGCGGCATGGACATTTGCATCACCACCACCGCGCGTACCGATGAAGAGGCGAAGGCGCTGCTGGAAGCATTCCACTTTCCGTTCAGGAACTAGAAACCGGGAATCGGAAAACGAGAATCGGGAATCGTAGAAATAACGGTGTTCGAGATCCTGATCTTCCCATTCCCGATTCCCCATTCCCGATTCTCGAGGATTTGACAATGGCAAAGAAATCGATGGTGAACCGCGACCTGAAGCGCGCCAAGCTGATCAAGCGGCACGCTGCCAAGCGCGCGGATCTCAAGAAGGTCATCGCGAGCGCCGACGCGGGCTACGACGAGAAGATGGCCGCGCAGGCGAAGCTGCAGAAGCTGCCACGCGACTCGAGCGCATCGCGGCTGACGACGCGCTGCGCCTTGACCGGCCGCCCGCGCGCGGTGTACCTGAAGTTCGGCCTTGCCCGCAGCAAGCTGCGCGAAGCGACCATGCGCGGTGACGTGCCGGGGTTGCGCAAGGCTTCTTGGTAGAAAGAGCCGGGAATCGGGAATCGAGAATCGTCAAAAACCAGAGCTGCGTGAACCCGCTCTTCCGATTCCCGATTCCCCACTCCCGATTCCCGTCCAACGGATATCGATGCAGTTCCGAGGAAACAAACCATGAGCATGACTGATCCCATCGCCGACATGTTTACCCGCATCCGCAATGCCCAGGCCATGGGCAAGCCGGCGGTGAGCATGCCGGCATCCAAGCTGCGCCAGGCGCTGGCCGACCTGCTCAAGTCGGAAGGCTACGTGCTGGATTCGCGTCGTTCCGAAGACGCCGGCAAGGCGCAGATCGAGATCAAACTGAAGTATTTCGACGGCAAGCCCGCGATCGAGCGCATCGAGCGCATCAGCCGCCCGGGCCTGCGGGTCTATCGCGGCAAGGGCGGCTTGCCGAAGGTCATGAACGGCCTCGGCATCTCGATCGTTTCGACTTCGGCAGGCCTGATGACCGACGCGCAGGCGCGCGCCAAGGGCCTTGGCGGCGAAGTGGTCGGGCGCGTCGCGTAAGGAGCACTGACATGTCAAGAGTTGCAAAAATGCCGATTGCCCTGCCGAAGGGGGTCGAGTGCCAGTTGGGCAAGGACGCGATCACCGTCAAGGGCCCGAAGGGAACCCTGAAGATGCACGCGATTCCGGGCGTCGAAGTCAAGAATGCCGGCGGCCACCTGATCTGCGCCGACGGCAGTGCCGAAACCCGATTCGCGGGCACCACCCGTGCGCTGCTGGCCAACATGGTCAAGGGCGTGAGCCAGGGCTACGAGCGAAAGCTGGAACTGGTCGGCGTCGGCTTCCGTGCCGCGCTGCAGGGCAAGACCCTGAACCTGTCGCTGGGGTTCTCCCACCCGGTGGTATTCCCGGCCCCGGAAGGCATCACCCTGGAGACGCCGTCGCCCACCGAAATCCTCGTGAAGGGCGCCGACAAGCAGCGGGTCGGCGAGACCGCCGCCAAGATCCGCGCGTTCCGCCCGCCGGAGCCCTACAAAGGCAAGGGCGTGCGTTACGCCGGTGAGCGCATTACGCTGAAGGAAGCAAAGAAAGCGTAGGGCGGGTTTTGACCCGCGCCCATGCGTAGGGCGGGTCTTGACCCGTCGTGAATCCAAATGTAGGGCGGGTCTTGACCCGCCATGAATCCAAACGCGAACGGCGGGTCAAGACCCGCCCTACGGAAAAATGATCATGGAAAAGAAAACCGCACGTTTGCGCCGCGCCAAGACCGCGCGCGCACGCATCCGCAAGCTCGCTGTGCCGCGCCTGTCCGTGCACCGCAGCGGGCAGCACATCTATGCGCAAGTCATCGCCGCCGATGGCGCGACCGTGGTCGCGGCCGCATCCACCGTCCAGAAGAGCGTTCGCGATGACTTGAAAGGCACCAAGAACAAGTCGGCCGCCGCAGCCGTGGGCAAGGCAATCGCGGAAAAGGCCCGCGCAGCGGGCGTCGAGTCGGTCGCGTTCGACCGCTCGGGTTTCCGCTATCACGGGCGCGTCGCCGCGTTGGCCGACGCTGCACGCGAGGGCGGATTGAAGTTCTGAGAATCGGGAATCGTAAAAAGTCGAAGCTGCGGGCTGTTGCTCCTCCGATTCTCGACTCCCGATTCTCGATTCCCGTAGTACGCAAGCAAATGCCCGCATCTCGCGGGCGCAAGGTGAAAACATGGCAAATCGCGATCGCGAAGACTCGGATGGGATGCTGGAAAAGCTGATCGCCGTCAACCGCGTGGCCAAGACGGTCAAGGGCGGACGGCAGATGAGCTTCACGGCATTGACGGTGGTGGGTGATGGCGCCGGCAAGGTCGGCTTCGGGTACGGCAAGGCACGCGAGGTGCCGGTCGCGATCTCGAAGGCGATGGAGCGCGCGCGCCGCAACATGGTTACGGTGGGCTTGAACAACGGCACCCTCTGGTACGCGGTCAAGGCCAACCACGGCGCGGCGCGGGTATACATGCAGCCGGCCTCGGAAGGTACCGGCGTGATCGCCGGCGGTGCGATGCGCGCGGTGCTTGAAGTGGTCGGGGTCAAGGACGTGCTGGCCAAGGCGATCGGCTCGCGCAACCCGATCAATCTGGTGCGCGCCACCATCAAGGGCCTGCAATCGGTTGCCAGCCCGGAGTACATTGCGGCCAAGCGCGGCAAGAAAGTCGAGGAACTTGGACATGTCGGCTGAACACAAAACCACCGGTACCGTCAAGGTGCGCCTCGTCGGCGGCCTGCGCGGCGTGCAGTCGCGGCACCGCCTGAGCGTCAAGGCGCTGGGTCTCAACCGCACCGGCGACGTGCGCGAGCTGAAGGACAGTCCGCAGGTGCGCGGCCTGATTAATACCGTGAATTACCTCGTGCGAGTGGAAGACTGAAAACCGGGAATCGGGAGTAGGGAATCGAGAATCGGCGAAAGCAAGAACCGGGAAACGAGAATCGGGAATCGCCGAGAGCAAGAGCCGAGCGAGCACGCACTTCCGATTCCCCATTCCCCATTCCCGATTCCCCATTCGCGCATCATCTGGAGTGTCATTATGCGATTGAACACATTGAAACCCGCCAAGGGCGCCCGCAAGGAACGCCGCCGCGTCGCGCGCGGCATCGGTTCGGGGCTCGGCAAGACCGCGGGCCGGGGCCACAAGGGCCAGCACGCGCGTGCGGGCAACACCCACACGATCGGTTTCGAAGGCGGCCAGATGCCGCTGCAGCGCCGCCTGCCGAAGGTCGGCTTTCGCTCGAAGAAGCAGGCCGAGTCGCAGCAAGTGTTTCTGTACCAGATCGCCGGGTTGAAGACGGACACCATCGACCTGACGGCGCTGCGCGACGCCAAGCTGGTCGACGGACGCGCCAAGCGCGTGAAGATCGTCAAGAAGGGCGAAATCGGCCGCGCCGTGAAGATCAACGGAATTCTGGTGACCGCGGGCGCCAAGGCGGCGATCGAAGCGGCTGGCGGGAGTATTGAATGCGATCGTCCATGATCGCTGCGTCGCCCAAGTGCCAGGCAATCATCCAGTTTCGTGGGTTTTGAGCACCAGAACGGCCTTCCATGGCCTGACTTTGGACAACAGCTCACCCCCCAGAGCGTAAAATATCGTGTTTGCATTCGAGATAATCTTCAGTGGCTGGTTCTAAATCCAACAACCCCCTGGCCCAGTTCGGCAAGCTGACCGAGCTGCGCCAGCGCCTGGTGTTCGTGGTCCTTGCGCTGATCGTGTTCCGGCTGGGCTCGTTCATCCCGGTGCCTGGCGTCAACCCGGAAGCGATGACCCGGATGATCGAGGGCGGCGGCGGCCTGCTGAACATGTTCAACATGTTCTCGGGCGGCGCGTTGGCGCGCTTCTCGCTGTTCGCGCTGGGCGTGATCCCGTACATCTCGGCCTCCATCGTGGTGCAGATGATGGGCTCGGTGCTGCCGAGTTGGCAGGCGCTGAAGAAGGAAGGCCAATCCGGCCAGCGGATCCTGACCAAGTACACCCGCTGGGGCACGGTCGGCCTGTCGGCGTTCCAGGCCTTCGGCGTGGCGTTGGCGCTGCAGAGGCAGGGCATGGCCGGCGGCATACCGATCGTGTACGACCCGGGCTTCGGCTTCCTGTTCGCCTCGGTGATCGGACTCACCGCCGGCAGCATGTTCCTGATGTGGCTGGGTGAGCAGATGACCGAGCGCGGCGTCGGCAACGGTATCTCGCTGATCATCTTCGCCGGCATCGTCGCCGGGTTGCCGCAGGCGCTCAGTCAGACCTTCACCATGGCCAGCAATGGCGAGCTCTCCGCGATCAAGGTGCTGATGGTGGTGGTGATCGTGTTGGCGGTGACGGCGTTCTGCGTGTTCATGGAAAGCGCGCAGCGTCGGATCACGGTCAATTACGCGCGCCGCCAGGGTGGCGCGAAGGCGTATCAGAACCAGAGTTCGCACCTGCCGTTGAAGATCAACATGTCGGGCGTGATTCCGCCGATCTTCGCCTCGTCGCTGATCCTGTTCCCGGCTACCGCATCGACCTGGTTCTCGAATGCCAGCCAGATGCACTGGCTGCAGAACCTGACCAGTGCGATCTCGCCGGGCGAGCCGCCGTACATGATCATCTACGCGGCGATGATCATCATCTTCGCGTTCTTCTACACGGCGATCGTGTTCAACTCGCAGGAAACTGCGGACAACCTCAAGCGCTCCGGCGCGCTGATCCCGGGCCTGCGCCCAGGCAAGGCGACGGCCGACTACATCGACGCCGTGCTGACGCGTCTCACCGGCGCCGGCGCGGTGTACCTCGCCGCGGTGTGCCTGATCCCCACGTTCATGCAAACGGAGTGGCACGTGCCCTTCTACTTCGGCGGCACCTCGCTGCTGATCGTGGTGGTGGTGGCGATGGACTTTCGGGCGCAGGTTTCCGCGCACCTGGTTTCGCACCAGTACGAGAGCTTGCTGAAGAAGGCGAACCTGAGGCGGAACTGAC
>JBOHYT010000113.1:0-10039 GCA_050738055.1 Rhodanobacteraceae bacterium | reverse complement strand
CGAGCTGGGCGACCTGTTGCTCCAAGTGGTGTTCCACGCGCGGATCGCGGAGGAACAGGGGCTGTTCGAATTCGGTGACGTGGTGGATGCGATCCGCGACAAACTGGTGCGCCGCCATCCGCACGTGTTCGCCGCGAAATGGGGTCAGGTTCATTTTTCTGGGATGGCTGCGGAAGACTCGTCCAGCCGTTCGAAAAATGAACCTGACCCCATTTCGGAGCGGTCGCGCGCCTGGAACAAGATCAAGCGGGAAGAGCGCGCGGCCGGCGGCGAGGACGACACCAGTGCGCTGGCGGGCGTCACCCGCGGCCTGCCGGAATGGAAGCGTGCGCTCGCGCTGACCGACAAGGCCGCGGCGGTGGGATTCGACTGGCCGGGCCCCGGACCAGTGCTGGACAAGCTGGAAGAGGAAATCGCCGAGGTGCGCGCCGAGTTCGCGAACGATGCCGGGCACGCACGGATGCTGGATGAAATCGGCGACGTGCTGTTCGTGGTGGTGAACCTCGCGCGCCACGCGAAGGTGGATTTTTCGCAAGCGCTTCGACACGCGAATGCCAAGTTCGAACGCCGCTTTCGGCGGATGGAGTCGCTGGCCGCCGAACACGGCGAACCGCTGGCCGGCAAATCGCTGGCTGAGCAGGATGCTCTGTGGGATCAGGCGAAAGCCGAGGAACGACACGAACGCTGACAACGTCTTGCGTTCGGCAAAGCGCATCGCCGACTTCGGAAATGCCGGTTCCGGAATGCGGGCTCTGTTTGACTTGATTCTCCCTGATGCTCAGCCGGCACGAGTGAACGTCGCCATGAATGTCGTCATTCCGGGGGCCGCGCCGGCTGCATGGCGCGGCCACCCGGAATCCATTGGCTTGCGCCCGTTCACGCAATGATCACCAACGCGCCGGCACATTCGCGCCTGCGGGTCCGGACGGATCCCATGTTTGCAGGCGGGGGAGGCAGGAATGACCGAGCTCGAACACGAAAAACAGACGGGGCTCATCCTGCTGGTCGAGGACAACAGCGGCATCGCGGAGATGGTTGGCGAGTTCCTCGAGCGGCGCGGTTACTCGGTCGATTTCGCGGGCGACGGCGTCAGCGGCCTGCACCTGGCGATCACCAACAGCTACGACGTGATCGTCCTGGACCTGATGCTGCCCGGCATGGACGGGTTGGACGTGTGCCGGAACCTGCGCGGCGAAGCCAAGAAATCCACGCCGGTGTTGATGCTCACCGCGCGCGACACACTCGAGGACAAACTGATCGGCCTCGACGCGGGTGCGGACGACTACCTCGTCAAGCCGTTCGAGTCGCGCGAGCTCGAGGCGCGGGTCCGCGCACTGATCCGTCGCGAGCGCCGACAGGTTTCCAGCGAGGTCTACCAGGTCGGCGATCTGATCCTCGACACTGCGACCTTGCGGATCATCCGCGACGGCGAAGAACTGCAGGTATCGCCGATCGGCCTGAAGCTGCTGACGATCCTGATGCGCGAGTCGCCGCGGGTGGTTTCGCGCCACGACATCGAGCGCGAGATCTGGGGTGATACGCTGCCCGATTCCGACACCCTGCGATCGCACCTGTACAACCTGCGTCGGGTGGTCGACAAACCCTACGCGCGACCGCTGCTGCACACGATCCACAGCGCCGGCTACCGGATCGCGGACCTGGATGCCGAGGCCGCGGCCGGCCACGGGTAGGCCGCCCATGCGTCGCCAGGCGCGGCCGCGGGGCTCGCTGCTGGCGGCGTCCCGCGTGCGGCGCGCCGCAGCGCCGCGCGGGTAGACTGTCACGATGGCCAAGTATTCCAGCATCGGCCACCGTTTCTGGGTGATGTTCACGCTGTGGGTGGCGGCGATCAGCGTGATCACGGCGCTCGGCGTGTACGCAATTGCCAATTCCAGCCACCAAGCCATCGCGCGCCAGGAACTGGGTCGGGAGGCGTCGTACTACCGCGAGCAGCTCGCGCGTGACCCGAACGCACCCCTGCCGGACACCTGGCTGGTCCGTGGTTATTTGCAGGCGCCCGGGCAAACCGACTCGGTGTTGCCGGAGGACCTGCGTGGTCTGACCCCCGGGTATCACCCGCTCCATCAGCCCGACGGTACGGTCGGCACGGTGCTGGTTTCGGACGGCCCACGCGGGCGCCAGTACCTGTTGTTCAACAACGACCGTCCGAACCGGGAGGTGATGCTGATCGGGCTGATTCCGGTGGTGCTGGTGGTGTTGATCATCTATTTCGCGACCTGGTTGCACTATCGCGCGTCGCGCAAGGCGCTGTTGCCGGTGATCGCGCTCGCGAACGTGGTGCGGAACTGGACCCCCGACCACCCGGAACCCGCGGCGCTTGCACCGGGCAACCTGCCGGCCGCGACCGACAGTGATGTCGAGGTGCTCGTGACTTCGCTGTACAGCTTCGCCAACCGGCTGGAAGCTTTCGTCGAACGCGAGCGCAATTTCACCCGCGACACCAGTCATGAACTGCGCACGCCATTGACCGTGATGAAAGTCGCGGTCGATGTGCTGACCGACGAGGAGATGAGCCCGTTTGCGCAACGCTCGCTGGCGCGGATCCGTCGGTCGATCCGCGAGATGGAGGCGCTGATCGAGACGTTCCTGGTGCTGGCGCGTGAATCCGACAGCGGACTGCGCGACGAGGACTTCCTCGCCAACGACGTGGTGGCGGACGAGGTCGCGCGCTATCGCGAGTTGCTGTTCGGCAAGCCGGTGGAACTGGTGCTGGTGGAACACGCGCGTTTTGCACTGCACGCGCCGCCGCGCGTGTTCGCGGTGATGGTCGGCAACCTGATCCGCAATGCCTGCCTTTACACCGAGCAGGGCACCGTGACGGTCGAGCTCGGGGCCGACAGTATCCGGATCGTGGATACCGGCAGCGGGATGGGCGAAGAGGATCTCGAGCGCGCCTTCCAGGCGTTCTATCGCGGCAGCCGTACCGGCAGCACCGGCCACGGCATCGGCCTCGCGATCGTGCGCCGCGTTGCCGACCGCTACGGTTGGGAAGTGACGCTGGAGAGCACGTTGGGCACGGGCACGATCGCCGTCGCGCGTTTTCCGGCGGCGCGGCCGCCCGACCTCGCGTTGCCCGAGGCCGCCGACGCCGACAAGTTGCCCGAAGCGGGCCGCGATGGCCGCGGCGACGCGCGTCTCGGGGCCTGATCCATCCCCGTTCGCGGACCTGTCAAAAACAAGTTGCGCAGGCCGGCTCAAGAAGTTTGGTAGGGCGGAATCGGCGCAGCCGCTTCCGCCAAGGGCGAATCCGGCGGAAACCGCTTCGCGGGTTCCGCCCTACGGCTCTGATCCATCCCCGTTCGCGGACCTCTCAGCGCATAGGTTGGGTTGAGCCCGTGCTCCACCCGGGCGAAACCCAACGGTTCGACGCAGGCAAGTTGGGGTTCGCAAAAAGCCGCTCACCCCAACCTACGTCACCCCACGGCGTCACGGCGTGAATCGAGTCTACGCCAGGCGCAACGGCGGGGGGTCGCGCCCGGCATCGGTTGTTGACGGTCAGCGCCGGTCTTTGCGCGAGTTGTCCATGGCCCGCTGGGCGATCGTGTGCGAAACTGCTGCGTCTTCGCACAGTCTGGATCGCTCCATGAAGGAAGCCGCTGCATTCCCGACGCTGCTGGTGCATGGTGGCGCGGGAGTGATCCGTCACGACATGGATGCCGCGAAAGAACAGGGCATTCGTGCCGCGCTGACCGAAGCATTGCAACGCGGCCACGCAGAGCTCGCTGCGGGTGGTTCCGCGGTGGATGCGGTCGCGGCAGCGGTGGTGGTGCTGGAGGACGCGCCCTGGTTCAACGCCGGGCACGGCGCGGTGTTTACCCATGCGGGTGACAACGAACTCGATGCCGCCGTCATGGATGGCAGCACCTTGCGCGCCGGCGCGGTGACCGGCCTGCGGCATGTGCGCAACCCGGTTTTGCTGGCGCGCGCGGTGATGGAACATTCCACACACGTGATGCTGGCGGGCGAGGGCGCCGAAGAATTCGCGCGCGGGCAGGGCATTGCGCTCGTCGACCCGGAATATTTCCGTACCGAGACACGCTGGCGGCAACTGGAGGACGCGCGCCGCGACGAATCGCGCGGCAACACCATCGATCATTTCGGCACGGTCGGCGCGGTCGCGCTGGACGCCCGCGGCCGTCTCGCCGTCGCGACTTCGACCGGCGGCATGACCAACAAGCGCTGGCAACGGATCGGCGATTCGCCGGTGATCGGAGCTGGCACCTACGCCAACGCTGCGTGCGCGATGTCGGGCACCGGCTGGGGCGAGTTCTACATGCGCACCGCCGCCGCGCACGCGGTGTGCATGCGGGTCGCGTCGATGCATCAGGCGGTCGCGGACGCCGCCGAAGAGGTGATCAACCGCGAGATCCCGGCGCTGGGCGGCGCCGGCGGTGCGATCGTGCTGGGCGCCGACGGCAGCGTCGCGATGCCGTTCAATACCGACGGCATGTATCGCGGCCGGATCGGCAGCGACGGGATTCCCGAGGTCGCCATCTGGCCGGGCGATGGCGGCTCTTGACCCGCCCTATGGCGTCGATTTGCCAACGGTAGGGTGGAACCCGCGTAGGGTGGAACCCGCGTAGCGGTTTCCACCTTTCGGTTTCCACCGATTGGTTTTCGCCTTGTGCGCGCGGCGAAAGCGGCTGCGCCGATTCGGCGAAAGCGGCTGCGCCGATTCGGCGGAAGCGGCTGCGCCGATTCCGCCCTACGGGTTCACGGCGGCGCAACGGTGCGCTCCGATGAGCTTGCGCATCTTGAGCCACACGCCGTTGGTCCAGCCGAAGCCGACCACGTTCTGCTTGTAGCCCGCGGTGATGTTCACCTCCGCATTGCCGAGGTACATGTTGTATTTCTCGACGATGATGCCGCTGGTCGCGAAGCTGCGGTCGACCGTGCCGGTGAATTCGCAGGCGATGCGGCGTGCGTCGGTGTGGAAACCGTAGGCATCGAGCCCCTTGACCGCCAGCCAGTTGGTGGGCGCCCATCCATAGGGCGCATCCCACTGCGCGCCAGTGACGCGGGTGCTCATGGCGAGGCCGCCGTGGCGCTCGAAGTAGGGCAGTTGACCGCGCACCGCCTGTGCCTGCTGTTGGGAGGCGACGCCCGCCCACAGCGGGTAGAACATCGTCAGGTACGGATCGGTCGAAGGTTTGCCGGTAACGAAGTTGTAATCCATGTAGCGGCCCGGGTGCGCATGCCACAAATATTTGTTCATGGCCACGCGGCGGGCCTCTGCAGCCTTGGCCCAGCGTGCGGCATCGGCTGTCTTGCCGAGGTCGACGGCAAAGTCGTGCAGGTCGCGTTCGTATCGGTACAGCAGGCTGTTCAAGCCGACGCCCGCGTACTGCTCGGTGGAACCGCCCCATGGCCCGAAATGGAAGTCGGTGTCGAACCCGGACTCGCGCATCGCGCGATCGCCCTGGTAGTAGTCGGCGGTCAAGCGGTACCCGTCCAGCCAGTCGCTCGCGCAGATTTTCGACGTGACGACGTCGCAACTGGTGGCCTCCAGCGCGCGCGCCTGGGCCGCGTCGGGATGTTGCGGTGCCTGGATGAGGTAACCCGGATTTCGCGCAGGGTGCGCGACGAGCCAGCGGATCACCCCGACGTAGTAGTCGCTGTCCGGCATCTCGATGACCGGGCCGTGGCCGTAGTCGAAATACCGCGACAATCCGGTGTCGCCCGCGAGGTGCTGCTTGCGGGTCCAAAGGTCGTAGTTGCGTACTGCCAGCGGGTAGGCGTGCGCCAGCCAGTCGTGCTTTGCTTTCGCATCCGGAAAACTGGCCGGATCGTCCATCACCGCCGTCATCATCGCGGACAGGAACGGCGGCTGCGAGCGCGTCAGGTAATAGGTGCGGTTGGCATTGAGCACCGCGCCGTAATGCTCGACCTCGTACAGCGCATTGTTCACCATGTCGAGCGCGAGCTTCTCGTGATGGTCGGCCAGCAACCCCAGCTCGATGAAGTAGCTGTCCCAGCCATACATCTCGTTGAACATGCCGCCGGGCACGACGTAAGGGTGGGGCAGGTACAGCAGCCCCTGCGCCGGAAGCTTCTTCGGCTCGATTTCACCGAGTTGCCGGATCGGTACGGGCAGGTTCTCGACGCGCACGCCGCAGCGTTTGGCGCTTTCCGCGAGCGCGGCGGGCGTCGCGACACCGGCCGCGAGATACACCACCGAGTGCGATGGCACCTTGGGATCGAGCAGCGCCCGGCATTCGTGCACCGAACGCGTGAGCGTGCTCCACGCATGATCGATGTAGGCGCGGGTCTTCGCCGGGTTTGGCGCCGCCGCACTGGCGGACGACGCAAACAGGATGACGAAGGCGAAGGTGGACGTGGCGAGAAGCGAACGAACTTTCATGGCAGGTTCCCTTTGCTGCGGGTGATAGCCAGGTCGATAAAGCTGGTCCGGTGCGGGGCGCGCCAACCGGGTTCTGGTAACACATGTTCGCATGCTACCGACTACCGACGCGTGCGTCGGCGCACTTTCGGTCGATGCGGAGCCGTGGAACCACGGACTACCAGTTCAGGGCTGAAACCTTCGTTGTCGACGTCGTTGCCGCTGATGCGTGCGATCAACATTCGTGTGGCACGCTCGACAATGATGTCGGCGCGCTGTCGTGCCGTGGTGAGCGGCGGCCACGAATGCCGCGAAAACGGACTGTCCTCGAATCCGGCGATCGAGACGTCGTAGGGTACCCGCAGGCCCGTCGATTGCGCGGCGGCGAGCGCGCCGGCCGCGATTTCGTCGTTGCATCCGAAAATGGCAGTGGGCGGTTCGGCGAGGTCGAACAGGCGGCGTGCACCGCGGAATCCGTCGTCGAACACGTAATCGCCATCGATCATCAACTCGTTGCGCAACGGGACGCCATAGTCCGTGAGGGCGTCCTTGTAGCCTCTCAGGCGTTCGGCGCTGGCGTGATGGTGCCTGCCACCGCGCAGGAAGCCGATCCGCACGTGGCCAAGCTGGAGCAGGTGGGTAGTGATTGCGTACGCGGCGTCGCGGTCGTCGACGTAGACACATGGCAATCCGTCGCGTGGATCCCGCGCCGCGGAAAGGATCCGGACAAACGGGATTTTGTACGTCGCCAATCTGCGCAGCGATGCCATGCGTTCCGAGACCGGCGTGGTCAGCACCAGGCCGGAAAGCCGTGAACGACCTGCGAAATCGCGCAATTGCTCCGCGAGTTCGGCCGCCCTGGAATTGCAGGGGCGCATTTGCAAGCCGAAGTGCAGTTCGTCGCACGCCGTGAGTGCGCCTTGCTGCATCGCGAGGATGTAGTAGGCGTTGGGGTTGTCGTACACCAGGCCAATCGTGTAGGCGTGGGAACCGCTCAGACCGCGGGCGAGCAGGTTGGGTCGATAGCCGAGCTGTTCGATGGCGTGCAACACGCGTTGGCGGGTCTGCGGGCGCACCGAGCGCTCGCCGTTGACCACGCGCGATACCGTTTTTGCAGAAACCCCGGCCTGCGTTGCGACGTCGTCGAGTGTTGCCGATCCCACCGGATGCTCCCTCCCCTGTCGTACGTCTGGCATGACGGACCGCAGCCCGCGATCACTGCTGCGTCCGGAGTTCGAAGTCACGGATCGGATCGCGGCGCGGGATCATGCCCATACGCCGTGCCTGGTGGCATCCTCCCATTTTATGACAGCGCTGTCATCCGTTGTCCACTTACGGTGTGGCACGGGTTCGAATTTTGGCAATCGCGCCGATCGTCGGCGGTGGATCACTGTGCAGTGCAGCATGCAGGAGTCCGCGCCGCATTGACGTTTTGGGCGATTTCTCCCGTTTGAAGCAGCTTGGCGCCGTTTGTCTGCAATCCTCCGCGGAGTGATGCACCGCAGATTGACAGCGCTGTCTTTGCGGGCAGACACTGCAGCCCGTGTCATCGGGGAGTGATCGGCATGAAGCGATCAAGTTGGGTGGAGCGCCCGGTTGTCGACAGGTCGTCATCATCGTCGATCCTCCCGTGTGCGTATCGACCGCGGTTGCTCGGGCCCGTCGTGGCGCGTGCAAGCGCGCGTCACGGCGGCTTTGGCATCCTGCATCGGGCCTTCCGGCCCTCCTACGGCCCCGTAGGAGCGGCGGAAGCCGCGATCGCAATTCGCCGCCGCCGATGGTCGGTTCCGGCAGAAAAAACAAGCTTCCTCGACAACCCGCCGGGTGTGGTGCCACGAATCTTTCCTTACGCTGGAGGGTGAGCCATGAAGAACGACAAGTTGATTCGACTGGCGCTGACGAGCGCCATCGTCGCTGTGTTGTCGCCCGCCGTTTGGGCGAGCAATCCTGGTCAAGGGCCGGATGCGGCCAGCGGCCAGGCTGCCACCGGCACGGCCGCACAGCAAACTGCGCCGCAAAACCAGCCACAACAAAAGTCGCAGTCCAAGCCCCAGACCCTGCAAGCGATCGTAGTCACGGCCAGCGCGCTCGGCGTCAAGCGACTCGACGCGAGCTACAACATCGTCACCGCGAACCGCGAACAGATCCAGCAAGCCAATCCGATCAGTGTTGCCGATCTTTTGAAGATTTCGCCGGGAATCTGGCCCGAATCCACAGGCGGCCAGACCGGCGCCAACATCGAGATCGCCGGGTTCCCGGGCGGCGGCGATGCGCCGTTTTTCACCAACATGATCGACGGCACACCGCTGTACGGCATGCCGTCGCTGTCGTTCATGGACTCGAGCTCGTTGATGCGGCTGGACGACACGGTCAGCCGCGTCGAAATCGTGCAGGGCGGCCCGGGCGCGATCTTCGGGCCCGGCCAGATGGGCGCCACCGCCAACTTCATCCTGCGCACGGGTACCGCCGTGCCTTCCGGCGATGTCGGCATCACCTACGGCAACGAGGGCATGTACCGCCTCGACGGGTTCTACGGATTCCAGCTCGCGCCCGGCTGGTTCGCCAGCATCGGCGGGTTCTGGCGCAAGTCCGACGGCGTGCGTGACCCGCAGGCGTTTCCGGCCGACCAGGGCGGGCAACTGACCGCGACCTTGTCCCATGACATGGACAACGGCTCGTTCATGCTGTGGGCGCGCACCTTGAACGACAAGAACCAGTTCCTCACTCCGATCCCGCTGATCCAGGGGTCCGGCAGCACATTCTCGGCCTTCCCGGGCTTCGATCCCTTGACCAGTACCTATGAAAGCGGCGCGATCCAGAACGTGCAGGTGCCCAATCCACTCGGGTACCTTGAAAACGCCAACCTCGCCAACGGCCGGGGGGCCAGGATGAATTTCCTGGGCGGCAGCTACGATGCCACCTTCGGCGCGTGGACGGTCTCGGACCACTTCCTGTTCAACGGCGGCGACCTGCCCACCAACGCGCTGTTCTCCGGCCCCAACCCGAAACCGTTGGGGTATTACCTGTACGGGTGCAACATCCCGGAGCCCTCCGGCTATTGCACACCGAGCGGCACGCCCGTCGACAGCGACACGCTGAAATATCAGCCCTCCACCAATATCAGTGCGACGCTTCCCAACGGTCAGGTGGTGCCGCTCGACCAGAGCGTGATCCACCAAGGCTGGTGGTACATCCAGAAGCACCTGAAGAGCTTCAACAACGATTTCCGGCTCAGCAGGGAAATCTTCCAGGGCAATACGCTTACCGCGGGCGTTTACCTCGCGCGTTACACGGACCACGACAACTGGTCACTCGGCAACCAGATGCTGATGCTCAACCAGCCGAATACCCAGCCGATAGGGTTGACCTACGTAAAGAACGGACAGACCAACGTGATCGCCAATCCGCAAGGCTTCGTCGATTTCAACGACAACTACAACATCGTCGAGGCCGGCACGGGCACCAACAAGGCCTTTTACCTGTCGGATTCGTGGACCATCGGTCCGTGGCTGCTGCAGGCCGGCGGGCGTGTCGAGAACATCAACGTTCATCAGCGGACCTGCAACCAGTCGAAGGTCGATCTGGACGGCAATCCACTCACCCTGTACGACAACACCACGCCGGTGTGCAATGGAACCTGGGACTTCGAACACTACGACAAGACCCATCCATCGTTCA
>JBOHYT010000112.1:0-5945 GCA_050738055.1 Rhodanobacteraceae bacterium | reverse complement strand
TGCGCGGCGCCGGCCAGCGCTGGGACCCGCGCAAGCAGCGGCCCGAACCCTGGGGGCTGTTCAACACGCGCCTGGCGCGCGAGGAAACCCTGCGGGTGTTCCCGCTATCTGACTGGACCGAACTCGACGTGTGGCTGTACATCCGCCGCGAGGGCATCGAGGTGGTGCCGCTGTATTTCGCATCGGTGCGCCCCACTTTCGTGCGCAACGGTGCGCTACTGGTGCGCGATGACGACCGCGTGCCGCTGGAGCCCGGCGAGAAACTGGTCCCGAAGATGGTGCGTTTCCGCACCCTCGGCTGCTGGCCGCTGACGGCGGCGGTCGAGTCCAGCGCCGCCGACCTCGAGGGGATCATCGCCGAGATGCTGGACACCCGGGAATCCGAACGCGCCGGCCGCATCATCGACCTCGATCCGTCCGATTCCATGGAGCGCAAGAAGCGTGAAGGGTACTTCTAACCGGGCGTTTCGATGATGCGGTCGCCTGAAAAGCTTTTTTCCACGGATTTGCACGGATAGAGCAGGCAACGCGCGATTTGCGACAAGGTTGTTCTTTGCTTGATCCGTGTTTATCCGTGTCAATCCGTGGTTGAAGATTGGTTTGTCCGTGTTGCAGGAATTTTGGAACGCCCATGGCCGTAGCCAACGACATCCTCCCCCTCGCCGATCGGCTGGAAGCGCTGGAGAACCGCGACACGCTGCGTTTCGCGATGTGCGGCAGCGTGGACGACGGCAAGAGCACGCTGCTCGGACGCCTCTTGGCCGAAGCCGGGATGATCCCGGATGATCGCCTCGCGCAGATGATCCGCGACAGCAAGACGCACGGTACGCAGGGCGGCAAGCCCGACTACTCGCTGCTGCTGGACGGACTCGAGGCCGAACGCGAGCAGGGCATCACCATCGACGTCGCGTGGCGCTACTTCGGCACCGACAAGCGCGCCTTCATCGTCGCCGACTGCCCCGGCCACGCGCAGTACACCCGCAACATGGCATCGGGCGCCTCGAATGCCGAGCTGGGCGTGGTGCTGGTCGATGCCCGCGCGGGCGTCATGACCCAGACCCGCCGCCACACCGCGATCCTCGCGATGTTCGGCGTGCAGCACGTGCTGTTCGCGGTCAACAAACTCGACCTCATCGACTACAACCACGGGCGCTACCACGCGATCGAACAGGAATGCGTGAAGCTTGCGCACGACCTCGGCATCGAACACGCGGACGCAATCCCGGTTTCGGCGATCAACGCCGACAACCTGGTCACGCGTTCACCCGCGACGCCGTGGTACGCCGGCAAGTCATTGCTGGAGTTCCTCGAAACGGTGCAGGTGGATCGCAAGGTGGACGCCGAGTTCGCGTTGCCGGTGCAATGGGTCAACCGTCCCGATCACGGCTTTCGCGGTTACGTCGGCACCATCGCGGGCGGGCGCGTCGCACCGGGCCACGAAGTGGTGGTGTTGCCGTCCGGCCGGCTTTCGCGGGTTACCCGCGTGGTGGGCGGCGACGCCGATCTCGAAGTCGCCGAGGCGGGCCAGGCCGTCACGTTGACGCTCGCCGACCAGATCGACGTGGCGCGTGGCGACCTGATTGCCGACCCCGAGCTGCCGCCGCAAGTCGCGGCGCAGTTCGCATGCCACCTGCTGTGGCTGGATGACGCTGCGCTGCTGCCGGGCCGGCGTTACCTGATGAAGATCGCGACGCACACGACCGGCGCGCAGGTCACCGAAATCAAGCACCGCGTCGATCCGGACACCCAAGCGCACCTGGCCGCGACGCGCCTCACTGCCAACGAGATCGGCTACTGCAACTTGTCGGTGGACGCCGAGATCGCATACCGTCCATACAAGCAGGATCGCCGCCTTGGTGGTTTCATCCTGATCGATCGGGAAACCAACGCGACGGTCGGCTGCGGCACGCTGGAATTCGGCTTGCGCCGCGACACCAACGTGCACTGGCAGCACCTCGACGTCGATCGCGCTGCACGTGCCAGGATCAAGGGTCAGATCCCGCGCTGCCTGTGGTTCACGGGGCTTTCGGGCGCCGGCAAGTCCACCATCGCCAACCTGGTCGAACGCCGCATGCTTGCAGATGGCTTCCACACCATCCTGCTCGATGGCGACAACGTACGCCACGGCTTGAACCGCGACCTCGGCTTCACCGACGCCGACCGCGTCGAAAACATCCGGCGCGTGGCGGAAGTCGCCAAGCTGATGATGGACGCCGGGCTGCTGGTGCTGGTGTCGTTCATCTCGCCGTTCCGCGCCGAGCGCCGTCTCGCGCGTGACTTGATCGGCGACGGAGAATTCATGGAAGTTTTCGTGGATGCGCCGCTGGATGTGTGCGAAGGCCGCGACGTGAAGGGTCTGTACGCAAAGGCGCGCGCCGGCAAGATCGCCAACTTCACCGGCATCGGTTCGCCGTACGAGCCGCCGGAGTCCCCGGAAATCCATCTGCATTCGGATCAGGAATCGGCGGCCGATTCGGCCGCGCGGGTGGTCAAGACGCTGGCGTTGTAGCCGCGTTTCAAACCCGCGTTGGGACAGGCGTCCGCGAAAGAGCTTTTTTGACACGGATTTACACGGATAAAAGCGGATAAAAGCGGATAAAGGCGGTATCCGTGTTTATTCGCGCTGATCCGCGTCCAACGCTTTTGCCCGGGCGCCGCGTTCGGGCAACTGCAGATCAAAGCAGTATCCGTGTTCATCCGCTTTGATCCGTGTCCAATGCTTTTGCTCTTGGGTCAGAGCTCGCAATTCACTGGCGCAATCGAAAATCCTTCGCGCGGCGCGCGACGAGGCCCAGCGCGACGCGGTCCGGCAGCAGATCCATCAGCGCCTTGATCGCGCGATTCACCTGGCCCGGCACGCACACCACGCGGCCGCGTTCCACCGCGTCGAGCCCTTGCCGCACGACCTCTTGTGCATCCATCCACATCCAGCCAGGCAGTTTCGAGACCAACTCGCGTGACTGGCTGACGTCGTGGAACTCCGAATGCGTGAAGCCCGGACACAATGCGCACACGTGAATGCCGTGTCCGCGGTTTTCGAGCGCCAGCGCCTGCGACACCCGCATCAGGAACGCCTTGGCCGGGCCGTACAGCGTGTTGCCGGGCGTGGCGGGCACCAGCCCGGCGAGCGAGGCGACGTTGACGATGCGTCCATAGCCGCGCTCGCGCATCGCCGGCAAGACCCGATGGCAAAGCTGCAGCGGCGCCGTCACCAGCACCTGCATGAAGCGCGCGTGGGTCGGCCAGTCCACCTTGTCGTAGCGCCCCGGTACGCCATACCCCGCGTTGTTGATCAGGATGTCGAGGGGCCGCCCGTCGCGGGTCGCAGCGTCCGTGATGCGCACGGGCGCGGCGGGGTCGGCCAGGTCATCCACGATTACTTCCGCGTCGATGCCGTTTCGCGTACGCAGTTCGGCGGCCAGCGCAGCGAGCCTTTCGCCGCGCCGCGCGGTCAGCACCAGGTCGCAGCCGCGCGCCGCGAGCTGGTGCGCGAATTCGGCGCCGATCCCGGCGGAGGCGCCGGTGACGAGTGCGCGGCGGCGGTCTGGGGGCATGCGTCGTGCTTCTTGCGGTGATTTGGAATCGTGGAAACCGTTCGCGCTGAGCGTAGCGGCCACAGGCCGCGAAGTCGAAGCGCCCAAGCTGAGGTCATTCGAGTCCGGCCCTCGCGGGCCTACGCTCAGAGCCTGCCTCGGCATGCTCTTGGCCGGGGACGAACGGCCATGGATTCGACGGTCGCAGGTTGGCGCGAAGCTGCGCCATTGGCTATCCTGACACCTTCGTCGAGGACGGAGCACGCCATGCGGCGCAAGTGGATAGGCGGCAACTGGAAGATGAACGGATCCCGCGAGGCGGCGTCGGCGCTGGTCGGCGCGATCGTGGATGCCGATGTTGCGTCGATCGATGCCGCAGTGTTTCCTCCGTATCCCTATCTGCGCGAGGTGTGCGCCGCCACCGCCGGTTCGCGGGTCGCGGTCGGCGCCCAGGACCTCAGCGAGCACGAATCCGGGGCCTGGACCGGCGAAGTGTCGGCGGCGATGCTCCGCGACGTCGGCTGCACCGTGGTGCTGGCCGGGCATTCGGAGCGTCGCCAATGCCACGGTGAAACCGATGCACGGGTCGCGGACAAGGTCGCGCAGGCGATCGCCCAGGAGTTGACCGTGGTGCTGTGCGTTGGCGAAACCCTCGAGGAACGCGAGTCCGACCAGACCTCGGCGGTGGTGTCGCGCCAGCTCCGTGCCGTCATCGACCGTTGCGGCATCGCGGCGTTCGGGCGCATCGTGCTCGCCTACGAGCCGGTCTGGGCGATCGGCACCGGACGCAGCGCCACCCCGGGCCAGGCCCAGGAAGTGCACGCGCTGTTGCGTAGCCAGCTCGATGCAGGCGATGCTAGAATTGGCGGTTCGACCCGCATCGTTTACGGAGGCAGCGTCAAGCCCGGCAATGCCGCCGAGCTGTTCGCGCAACCCGATATCGATGGCGGCCTGATCGGTGGCGCTTCCCTGCAAGCCACCGATTTCCTTTCGATTTGTGCGGTGGCGGGTTGAACCGCGCCCGCACGGGAACGATCCATGTTGTTCACGATTTTCAGCGTCCTCTATGTGCTCATCGCCGCGGCGATGATCGTGCTGATTCTGATCCAGCGCGGCGATGGCGCGGACGCGGGAGCCAGCTTTGGCGGCGGCTCGACCGGTACCGTGTTCGGCGCGCGCGGTGCCGCCAGCTTTCTGACCCGCACCACCGGCGTCCTCGCGGCGTTGTTTTTCGTCCTGAGCCTCGGCATGGGCATCTATCTCAGCCACCATGGCGTGACCCCGAACAAGCAGCAGGCACTCGGCGTGATGGCAGGCGTTGGCAGTTCCGCGCCGGCGACCAGCGCGCCGGCTGCGTCCGCCAAGCCCGGCGCTCCTGCCGCGAGCGTGCCGGCGAGTAGTGCGCCGGCTTCGTCGGTGCCGGTCCAGCATTCGGAAGTGCCGGTCGCCCCACCCGCCAGTGGGTCGGCGGAATCGGCGGTCCCCGCGTCACCCGCGAAGGCATCCGCGCCAAAGGCTTCCGCACCGGCAAGCTCTTCACCGCCAACGTCCCATTGATCGCTTTGCTTGTGTGAAAAGTCGCGCACAGGGATGTGCGCGGTGTTTCTCAGGGTTGTTTTTGCTTCTGCGAAAAGTCCGCTACATGGACGTAGCGGGCGTGTCGCAGGGACGCGCACGTTGCCCAGGTGGCGGAATTGGTAGACGCACTACCTTGAGGTGGTAGCGGGTAACTCCGTAGGGGTTCGAGTCCCCTCTTGGGCACCATATGCTTTACATTCACCCCCGCTCCGGCGGGGTTTTTGTTGTGCGTGCCGGCCTCCTTCGAACAGGGAAACACCACGATGCCGCCGACTGCCGACGCGCTGAAAACTTATCTCGCCGCCGTCGAACAGGCGTACCGCGCCGGCAATGCCACCGAACACACCTACCGCCCTGCGTTCAAGGCGCTGATCGAAGCGCTGGCCGGCCACGGCGTCACCGCGGTCAACGAGCCGCGCCAGATCGAGTGCGGCGCGCCGGACTTCATTGTCGTGCGTGGCAGCGTGCCGCTGGGTTACGTCGAAGCCAAGGATATCGGCACTGATCTGGGCAAGATCGAACGTGGCGAACAGCTTGCCCGCTACCGCGGGTCGCTGGGTAACCTCATTCTCACCGACTATCTGGAATTCCGTTGGTTCCTCGACGGCGAATTGCGCCTGATCGCGTCGCTGCCGCGCCCCGACCGCAACGGCCGGATCCGCTGGAACGACGACGCCGCGTCGGAAGTCGCGCAATTGCTGGACCAGTTTCTGGCGGCCGACATCCCGCTTAAATCCACCCCGCACGATCTCGCCACGCGAATGGCCAAGCTCGCGCAACTGATCCGCGGCCTGATCACGCAGGCGTTCAGGATCGAGCACGGCGAGGGCGAAC
>JBOHYT010000111.1:0-8828 GCA_050738055.1 Rhodanobacteraceae bacterium | reverse complement strand
CGTGTGGCGAAGCAGGTGCGAGCGCGTGTAGGGCAGTCCGGCGCGCGCTTAGGCCTGACGGATCGTCTTGCGTACGAGATCAGGGCCGACGGGCTGATCGCGAGGCGCCACCACGCGTACGAAGACGGCACGGTTGCAGGTCTTGGGGCGCTCGTGCTTCAGGTAGGCGGCGATGACGTCGCCAGTGGTCGCGGGCAGCGGTAGTACATCCTCGCGTAGACCCTTGGTACGACGCAGCGTGAGCGTGCCGTCGCGCCAGTCGATGTCGTCCAAAGCGAGCCGGGCGATCTCGCCGCTGCGTAGTCCAAGATCAAGCGCGCAGCGCACGATAGCGTCCGCGCGGCGCATCGAACGACCAGGGCGACTGAGCGATGCAATCAACCGTTCGACTTCTTCGGCGGTCAGCGTCTTGGGCAGCGCTGACAGCGACCAGTTGGCGGGGTACGACACGGCTCCGATCAGTCCATGGACGCGGTCGCCAAGCGAGGCGCGATAGCGGAAGTAGCCGCGCAGTGACGCCACTACCGATCCCGTACTGGCGGGCGTGCTGTAAAGCTTGGCTTGCTGTGCGAAGAAGCGTCGCACGTGTCCGGGCTTGATCGCCGGGATGGAGAGCACGCCGTTGCCGAAGCGTGCGGTCAGCAGTCGGCCAACGATGCGCAGTGCCATGTCCCGGGTCTTGGGCGCCAGGCCGCGCACGTGCTCCATGTACTGGCCGTAGCGAAGCAGCTCTGCTTCCACCTCGGTAGTGCCAGTGGTCGGTGGCGCGACAGCGCCCCGCGCGCGAAGCACGACAAGCAGGTGGACCAGTGCCGCGCTGAGGTCGCGTCGATCGTGGCGCGTAGGTCCAGCGCAGTGGCAGTTCGGGAGGTGGCAGTCGAGAAACTTGGCGATCGACCCCTCATTGATCCTGCGCAGCGACAAGCGCTGGCCGTGCGCCCAGCGTGCGAAGTGCGTGATGCCGGCGAGATATGCGGCGAAGGTGCCTGCGGCGTACCTGCGCTCGGTCAAGTGCCGCTTGAACGCATCCACGTGCGGGCCGATCGGTCCGTCCGCGAGCCAGTCGACGTCGGTACCGCGGGAAGGATGAACAATGCTCATGGTGGTCTCCAGAAGTGGAACCACCACTGCACTCGACAGCAAAAACTATGTCCAGATCCGGGGCGGCAACCCTCGTTGCGAGACGCCCCACGCCTACATCAGCGCGATCCGGATGCAGTCAACTGCGCATAGTTGCGATCTGCGCATAGGGGCCGCTTGCTGCCGCCGAGCTGCTTCAGCGTTCGCGTCGATCTGGCCGTGCTTTCGCAATCGCCTTCGCGAGATCGCGCTCGCGTTCGGTCGGCGCCGCGGCGAGCGCTGCACGAGCGCCGTCCTGATCGGCAGCGTTGCGGTTCTGGCTGAGCTTGTAGCGGCCGGTCAACGACTCGATGCGCAGTTCGATGCCGACGACATGGCGCATTTCCGCGCGCACGTAATCGTCAGGGGCGTCGGTGACCCGCCAGCGATGCTCGCGGCCGGACTCGTTGCGATCGGTGAGGTGGGTCAGCAGCCGGTACAGGCGATCGTCGTCATCGAACGCGGTCAACACGCCGCGTGCTTCCACCGCAAGGTAATCCCAGGTCGGCACCTGGCGCGGTTCTTCGCGCTTGCCCGGGTACCACGATGGCGACACGTACGCGTGCGGACCCTGGAACACCACCAGTGCGTCGGCGCCGCCATCCGGCACCTTCCACTGCGGGTTGTAGCGCGCGAGGTGGCCGACCAGGGTACCTCGCGGTCCGCGCTCTGCGTCGAGTTCCCACGGCAGGTACGAGGTTGCGAAGCCTTCGGCCGGCTGCGTGATCAGCAGCCCGAAATGCAGCCCGCGGATCGCGGCGTGCAGGATGTCGGGGCGGTCTTCGCGGAACGCGGGACTCGGGTAAGCCATGGCAAGACGCCGTCTGGAGAGCGGTGGCGTGCCGGGCGTCAGCGCCGCGGCGGCGGCGCGCCGATTTCGGAACCTTCGTGCTGCCGGTCCCACGCACGCAGTTCCTCGCGCAAGCCGGCGATCCGTTGGCGGCCGAGCGCGTTGTGGTCTTCGTCCAGCAGTTCGCCGCCCAGCAGCTCGGCGATCCGCTGCGCCGCCGGCAACATGGCTTCCCACGCATCCAACGCCGGCAGCGGCCCCGGCAGCGTGATGAAAAAGCTCACACCCGGCGTGCCGAGCTCGCCGATCCGGCTCATGTTGAAATAACCGGGCTTGACCATGTTCGCCATGCTGAACACGGGCCCGGCATCCGGGCGCCCGTCGACCAGACGGTGGAACACGTGCATCGCGCCGAAGCGGAGGCCGGCCTTTTCAGCCGCCACCACGATGTCGCTGCCGCGGAAGACGTCACCCTCGTGCGCCACCACGAACAAGGTGACGATGCGATCCACCGGGAACGCGGGCGGGCGTTGCCCCACCGTGGTTTCCGGCGGCGTACCGGTGTCGGTGGCTTCGACGGGCGCTCCGTTGCGCTCGGCGGTGACGGTCGCGCCGAGGCGCTCCAGTTCGCGCTTCAACGCGACGTCGAGTTCGCCCTGCTGCGGCGAAGCCACTTCGGGCACGTCGGCGGGCTCATCCTGCGCGTCGCCCATCACCGGTTCCACGCGCTCGTCCTTGCCCCTGCGCAGCACCAGCCGCCGACCCTGCCCCGGCCGCCTCGGACGGCCGAAGAAATAGATGCCGATCAGGATCAGCACGCCGATGACGGCGATGATGATGCGCAGGGTGGTAGCGGAAACAGCAGTGTCCATGGACCGGAATGTAGCAGCGAAGGCGTTCCGGAAGCCATCCGCTGTTGTGAAAAGTCAGGCCAAGGATGGCCGTTCTGGTGCATCACACCCGAAGGCGCAACAATCTGCGCGACATTTCAGCGAACCAGCGATCAGGGACGATCGCACAACAAATGAACGCGAATGAACGCGAATGAGAGCAAGAGCAGACCTGCTTAGCGTGAACTTCAACACAGTCATCTTGTCATTCCGGGGCTGCCCGCGCCGTTTGCGGGCAGAACCCGACTGCGTTTGCAGGATTGCAAACGCGAACGCCGGAGGCGGCCCGGAGGGCGAGCGCCATGGATGGCGCGAGTCTATCCAGCTCTTCGCTCGGACATGCCGAAGCTGGATTCCGGGTTCCATCGCCGATGGAGCCGACGATGGCCCGGAATGACGACGTTTAGGACGGTCCGCGTTCAACCGTGTTGAACATTGACGCTAAGCAGGAGAGCAGAAGATTGAGGCACGATCTTCATGCGCTTTTTCCCTATTTGCGTTCTTCGCGTTCATTTGCGGACTGTTGCTCTTCGGTTCAATCGCCCACAGTCTTTTGTCTTACGCGGCCACTCCCGCCAACCGCGTCGCCTCCTCCAGATCCACCTGCACCAGCCGCGACACGCCCGGCTCGCGCATCGTCACGCCGCACAACTGGTAGGCCATTTCCATGCTCGCCTTGTTGTGGGTCACGATCACGAACTGCACCTTCGGGGACATGTCGCGCACCAACTGGCTGAAGCGGCCGATGTTGCCTTCATCGAGTGGCGCATCGACCTCGTCGAGCAGGCAGAACGGCGCGGGATTCAGGTTGAAGATCGCCATCACAAGTGCCACCGCGGTCATCGCCTTCTCGCCGCCGGACAGCAGCGAGATATGGCTGTTCCGCTTGCCCGGCGGCCTCGCCATCATGGTGACACCGGCGTCGAGCAGGTCTTCGCCGGTCAATTCCAGATAGGCGTGCCCACCGCCGAACAGCTTCGGAAACAGGTCCTGGAAGCCTGCGTTGACACGATCGAACGTATCCTTGAAGCGCTCGCGGGTCTCGCGGTCGATCTTGCGGATTGCGTTTTCCAGCGTTTCGAGCGCGGTGGTGAGGTCGGTCGTCTGCGCGTCGAGGTATTCCTTGCGCTGCGCGGCCTCGGCATGTTCGGAAATCGCGGCGAGGTTGACGGGTTCCAGCCGCGCGATGCGCGCATCGAGGTCGGCGATCTTTGCCTGCCATGCCTCCGGCTGTACCTCGTCGGAAAGGCTCGCGAGCAGCGGTTCGATTTCGAGTCCGGCCTCGGTGATCGCCGAGGCAAGCTGCTCGGCGCGCAGACGCTGGCCCTGCTCTTCCAGCCGCAGGTTCTCCAGCGCATCTCGCTCGTCCGCCATCGCCTGTTCCGCGGCGTGGCGGGACTGCTCGCGCTCGCGCAGTTCGTTGGCGGATTCCTCGACTACCCGGCGCGCTTCGACCAGTTTTCGGTCCACGACGAGCCGTTGTTCCAGGCAGACCTGACGTTCTTTCTCCAGCGCGGCGATCGGGTCGCCGCCTTCGGCAAGACGCCGATCCAGTTCGTCGCGGTGCTTTTCGAGCTGCTCGCGCTGGGCGTGCATCCGCGCCAGCGACTGCTCCAGCGCGCCCAGCGTGACGCGCCGGGATTCCAGCGCGATCGCGTGGCGATGGGCGGAGTCGGAAGCTTCCTGCGCGTCGGCGCGCGCCGCCTCGCGACGTTCCAGAAGTTGCCGCCGCTCGCCTTCCAGCGCCACGCGCGCCTGTTCGTGTTCGCCCATGTTGGCGACCGCGGTCTGCATCCGCGCACGCGCCGCCTGCAGCAACTGCTCGTTTTCGGCGAGGGCTTGCTCGATTTCGGCGTGGCCTTCCTCGATCGCGGCGAGACGCGCCTTGGCGCTTTCGATGCGACCCTGCCGGCCCTGCATCTCCCCCGCCAGTTCCGAAAGGCGTCGGTGCGTGTTGTAGAGGTCGCGCTGGGCATCGTCGCGCGCCTGCTCGGCCGCGCGACGCTGGTCACGCACGTCGGCCTGACGCTGCTCGGTCTCGGCGATGCGCCGTTCGACCGCCGCCAGCTCTGCGGACGCTTCGTGCAGTTCACGTTCGCGAGCCAGCACGCCGACCTGGCCGCCCTCGGCCCGTCGCACGCGCGCGAAGCCCGGCCCCAGCCACACGCCGTCGCGGGTGATCACCGTATGCGCCGGCGCCAGGCTGGATGCCGCGGCGCGGGCATCGTCCAGCGAGGCGGCCGTGCGCACCTGCGCCAGCAGCGCACGCGCCGCGGATGGGCCGTCCACCTGGGCCGCCAACGTGCCGGCCACGTCGATGTCCAGGTCCGCATCGGCACCGACCAACGTGACATCGGTATTGGCGATTTCCGAGAGGTCGCCAGCGAACGTCGCGGGGTCCTCCACCAGCACGGCTTCCAGCATCCCGGCCAGCACGGTTTCGACGGCACGCTCCCAACCCTCGTTGACCCGGAGCCGCGCACCGAGCCGCTCGCCGTCCGCGAGCCCGATCTTGCCGAGCCACTCGCGCGCGGCGTCGCGATCGCGACCGAGCGCGGCGCGCTGCAATGCCTCCAGCGACGCGATGCGGCCGCGCAGTGTTTGGCGCTGCGTGTTGGCTTCCGCCAGCGCCGATTGCGCCTGGCGTTCCCCGGAAAGCAGGCGCTCGGCTTCGGCCTTGTGGGTTTCGAGATGTTGCGAATGGCTTTCGACCTGCGTCCTGCACGCCTCGTGTTCGCCCGTGAGGCTTTGCGCGGCGGCCGCCAATGCATCGAGGTCGTACTGGTTGCGTTCGGTGCGCAACGAATCACGACGCCGGGACAGGTCCAGCGCCTGCCGATCGAGATGATCGATGTGGGTGCGCTCGACTTCGGCTTCGCGCGAAGTGGACGCGGCCTCGCCGCTGTGCGCTTCCCAATGTTGCTGCCACGCGACGTGTGCGGCCTCGGCATCGTCGAGCGCACGCGCAGCGTCCGCATCGGCTTCGCGCAGGCGTTCGGTTTCCGGCAACGCCGCAGCGACAGCGGATTGCAGCTCATCGCGCTGCGCCGTGTCGGCGTGCAAATGATCCGAAAGTTCGCTCCAGGTTCGTTCGGATTCCTCGCGATCGTGCTGCAAGCCTTCCAGCATCTCGCGGTGGTGCCGGATCTGTTGCTCGACCCTCGCCAGTTCCGCGCCCACCTGATACACCTCGGCCTGCACCGAGTTCATGGCTTCGCTATGCTGCTGGTGTGCCTCGCGGCCCGTTTCGATTTGCGCTTCGAGATGCCTCTGCGCCGCCAGTTTGCCTTCGAGCGCGGTCTCGGCTCCACGCAGCGCCTGTCGATGCGTTTCGAGTTGCGCGCTGACCGAGCGGTAGTTCAGCGCGCGCAGTTCGGCCTCGCGCAGGGAACGTTCTTCCTTGAATTTCTTCCAGCGTTCGGCCGCGCGCGCCTGACGATTCAGGTGATCGAGCTGCTTGTCGACTTCCTCGCGCACGTCCTTGACGCGATCGAGGTTCTCGCGCGTGGCTTTGATGCGGCTTTCGGTCTCCTTGCGGCGTTCCTTGTAACGCGACACGCCGGCGGCTTCTTCCAGATGGATGCGCAACTGTTCGGGCCGCGATTCCACGATATCCGAGATCACGCCCTGCTCGATGATCGAGTAGCTGCGCGCGCCGAGGCCGGTGCCGAGAAACAGGTCGGTAATGTCGCGGCGCCGGCAGCGCACCCCATTGAGGAAATAATCGGACTGCGAATCGCGCCCGACGCTGCGCTTCACCGAGATTTCGTTGAAGCCCGCGTATTCTCCGCCGAGCGTGCCGTCGGAGTTGTCGAAGATCAGCTCGACCGTGGCCTGCCCGACCGGCTTGCGCCCGCTGGACCCCGAAAAAATTACGTCGGTGATCGCTTCGCCGCGCAGGCGGCTGGCCGCGCTTTCGCCCATCACCCAGCGGATCGCGTCGATGATGTTGGACTTGCCGCAACCGTTGGGGCCGCAGACGCCAGTGAGGTTGGTCGGAAGGTGCAGCACGGTCGGGTCGACAAACGACTTGAATCCGGCCAGCTTGATCGTGGACAGGCGCATGGGTCAGAAGTTGGGTAGCAACGGAAGGTCCGGCGCGACGCTCACGCGTCCGGGCGAATGGGCCACTGTGCCGGGTACCGCAGTCTGGCGCAACGGCCGAGCATGCAACCCAACAATTTCAGCGGCTTATCCAGCAAACCTTCAAAAGCGATCCAGTCCGCAAATAAACGCAAATAAACGCAAATGTTCATTGGCCAGCGCCGAAGAGCGTGGTCTGGCAGCCGATCTCCGCCTCCCGGCTTGGGGATCAACACTCCTTCTTGCTTGGCTCTTATTGGCGTTCATTCGCGTTCAATTGCGGACCAATGCTCTGCGACTCAATCGCCAGCGCGTGGATGCCGTGTCCCATCAGGTCGGCCAGCGCGTCATAGACCATCCGGTGCTGCTGGACGCGGCTTTTGCCCGCGAAGGCCGCGCCGGCGATGCGAACACGAAAATGACCGCTGCCCTCGCCGGCATGGCCAATATGCAGGTGGCCTTCGTCGATTACTTCGAGCGCGGTGGGCGCGAAAGCCCGCTCCAGCCTCGCGCGGATTTCGTCGATCGACGCTGCGCTCATGGCAGGGTCTGGCGGAACGGGCGTACCGTCACTTCCTTGTACACGCCCGCGGCGCGATACGGATCGGCATCCGCCCATTTCTCAGCAACTTCCAGATCCTCGAACTCGGCAATGATCAGGCTGCCGCTGAAACCTGCCGGACCCGGATCCTCCGCGTCGATCGCCGGGAACGGCCCGGCCAGCAGCAGGCGACCTTCCTCCAGCAACTTTTGCAGGCGTGCGACATGCGCCGGCCGCGCTGCCTTGCGCTTGTCCAGCGAATTGGCAACATCGATGCCGGTGATGGCGTACCACATTGTGAACCTCGTCGGGCCGTAAAGTCCTCCCCTTCAAGGGGAGGGTTGGGTGGGGATGGGTTTTCTGTCTGCGCGAAGTTACCCCATCCCCATCCCGACCTTCCCCTTGAAGGGGAACAGGAAAAGCCGAAGCGCGCCCCTATCCTGCTTCAGGCCGCATATACGGAAACAACAGAACGTCGCGGATCGACGCCGAATCGGTCAGCAGCATTACCAGCCGATCGATGCCGACGCCCAAGCCTCCGGTCGGCGGCAAGCCGACTTCCAGCGCGCGGATGTAGTCGGCGTCGAAGTGCATGGCCTCGTCGTCGCCGTGTTGCATGGCCTCGACCTGCGCACGGAAGCGCGCGGCCTGGTCCTCGGGATCGTTCAATTCCGAGAAACCGTTGGCAAGTTCCTTGCCGTTCACGAACAACTCGAAGCGGTCGGTGATTCCCGGATCGTGGTCGTTGGCGCGTGCCAGCGGCGACACCTCGGTCGGATATTGGGTGATGAAGGTCGGTTGGACGAGCGTGTGCTCGACCGTCTTCTCGAAGATCTCCAGCAGCAGCTTGCCCCAGCCGTATTCGTTCTTCACCGGGACTTGCAGCCGCGCGCAGTGCTTGCGCAGCGCGGCAACATCGCGCAGCTCTTGCTCGCCGATTTCCGGGTTGAGTTCGCGCACCGCATCGGCCAACGACCAGCGACGGAACGGCTTGCCGAGGTCGATCGCCTGCCCGTCCCAAGTGAGATCGGTTTTGCCGAGCACCGCGCTCGCGGTTTCGCGGATCATCGACTCGGTGAGGTCCATCACCTCGTTGTAGGTCGCATACGCCTGGTACAACTCCAGCATCGTGAACTCGGGATTGTGCCGGGTCGACACGCCCTCGTTGCGGAAATTGCGATTGATTTCGTACACCCGCTCGAAGCCGCCGACCACCAGACGTTTCAGGTACAACTCGGGCGCCACACGCAGGTAGAGATCGATGTCCAGCGCGTTGTGGTGCGTCACGAACGGCCGCGCGGTCGCGCCGCCCGGGATCACGTGCATCATCGGCGTCTCGACTTCCATGAAACGCCGAGGTTCGGCTTCCAGCCACTGGCGGATGAACCCGATGATGCGTGAACGC
>JBOHYT010000110.1:0-2582 GCA_050738055.1 Rhodanobacteraceae bacterium | reverse complement strand
CTGCGCAGGTCGGCACCGCCGATTTCGGGCGTTGATGCGGGCAACGCGAGCGTAGGATTGGCATCCATGGAACCCGACACCAAGAAGATTGACGCGGCCGTTCTTGCGCTCATGTACCTCACGCTGCATGACGGCTGCAGGGCGTGGAAGACGTTTGACTGGGACGCGACAGACCGCCTGTACCAGCAGGGGTTCATCGAAGACCCTGCCAACAGGACCAAGTCGGTGGTTCTGACAGAGCGTGGCCTCGAAGAAGCCGAACGTCTGTTTGCAGAGCTGTTCGCACAACGATAGCTCTGTTATCGCCAAGTGCGCTCCAGCCGAGTTGTCATTCGCAGGCGGCGCCGGAGCGGTCACGTCCGTACACCAGATTCGAGTATTTCTCTTTATTTCTCTTGCCCGTTCGCTACCGGCCAATGCAGTCGCTTACGGTGTGCGCGCAAGCTCCAGCGCCTTGTCCAGCAGGGGGTCGCGCCGGCCCGCATAGTCGTCAAAGGTGTAGGACACGCGCACGTCCGGGTCGAACGACGTCACATGGGTAGGGTAAAACAACGTGGTCCAGAAGCAGCCGGGGTGTCCCCAGCACGGCTTCGAGTAATCCTCATAACCGGTCGCGTAGTGTATGGCCAACCGCGAATTCGGCAATGTGAGCGAGCGGCCCTCGGCCCAGATGCGGATGCGGTCGCCGGCCGGCTGACCCACCACCGTGACCTTGCCCGCGCCGTGTTCCTTGACCAGGGCAACGCTGATGTTTCCGGCTGAAAACGTCCATGCGCTGGTCAGCACATAGACATGCCGGATCGAACCGGACAGTCCGGCAAGGCGCTTCATCAATCCGGCGGTCGTGGTGAAGTTGCCGCCCTGGTCGAGCCGCAGGTCGAGCACGATGTAGTGGGGCTCGCGAGCGACGATTTCGCGTTCGATCCGGGCGACGAACGGTCGAATCGGATGTCCATGGTCGTCGGCATTGCTGCGAAATTGCGCGTAGTAGACGCGCCTGTCGGGCCAATACGCGCTCTGGAACGGATTTTCGTAATCGCGCAGGAAAATCGGCAATTCCGCCGCGCGCAGCAACAACGGCGTCCAGTCCGCGCTCTCGCCCGCGATCGGCTGCGGCGAAAGGAAGGCATCGGAGTACACCTCCGGCTCGTCCTGCGCCGGATCGGCCACGATCGTCACGTCGTGCTCGCTGCCGTCGCGGAATTTCACGCGCATGGCCAGGCGGTCGTCGCGGGTAGCCAAGCCCGCCGCGCGCAGCAGCGCGGGCGCCTCCAGGAAGAATGGCGAAACATACTGGTCGTGGTGGTTACGCGGCCCGAGCGAATACGCATACATTCGGTCCACCACCGTATCGACTGGCACACCTTCCACCGCCAGCAGCTTGGCGCCGAGCACGGCCATGCACGTCGGTTTGGCACGAACCACGTAGTAGCCGTCGTCGAAGCGGTAGAACCGGCACGGAAGGCGCGCATGGCGGCGCATCAGCGATGGTTTGTAGACCTGGGAATGGCCATTGTCGGAAAGCGCGACCATGCGCAGAATCGCAAGATCGAACGCCGCCGGTGACAGACCCCCTGAGCGGGCGATCGTTTCGCGGTACAGCGCTTCCGCTTCGGCCAGTGCCGTCGGCGAGTAGGCACGGTTCAACCTGAAGTAGTTGCGGAAATAATCGAGATCCTGCCGCTGCCGAGTTGCGACGCCGCGCGTGGCCGGGTAATGGGCCGCGGGCGGTGCCGGATAAAACTTGTGGAAGAACGTGAATCCGACGCCCGCCAACGCCAGCACGATCGCGAGCATGCTGGCACCACTCCAGATCGCTACTCGACGGATGCGCTGCATGGGAGCACCTGACACGGGTACGGGGCGGCAAGGTTACCGGGGCAGCCAGCGCTCTGCCACGGCGAACTGCGGCGGCAAGAACGAGGCCGGTTCACTGATTGCCTTTCAGGAAACGGCCGCAGTGCGGGGCTCGTTGGCTTCGAAGGACGACCGTTGGATCCAAAAGGCACGATTGCACCCATCGCGACGATCGCGCGATCAAAGACGGTCGCGCGAAAGTGGCTGAACCTAGTACGCCGTTGACGTACATCCGCCGCTGGCGTAGTATCAGGCGCATGATCTTCATCGAGACCAGCGTCTTCACCCGACAGGTGCTTGGACTGCTGACTGATGACGAATACGTCGATTTACAATCCGAACTCGCGGCCAACCCGCTGGCCGGTGACGTGATCCAAGGTACCGGCGGTCTGCGCAAGGTGCGTGTGGCGGCGAAAGGTCAGGGCAAGCGGGGCGGCGCTCGCGTGATTTATTACTACGCGAGCGGTGCTGCGCAGATTCGCCTGTTGCTGATCTACACCAAAGGACCAAGGACGATCTGACCCCTGACGAGAAGCGCATCTTGCGCAGCTTGAACGAGAGGTGGTAACGGTGGACAAGAAACTTTTCGCTGAACTGGTCGAGAGCATGACCGAAGTGGGCGAAATTGCGCGTGGCGAGCGCGCGCCTTCGCGCGAAATCCATGTCGGCGAGACCGACGTCAGACGTATCCGGCGGGCATCCGGCCTGTCTCAGGCGAAGTTCGC
>JBOHYT010000109.1:0-5228 GCA_050738055.1 Rhodanobacteraceae bacterium | reverse complement strand
GCCTTCTGCATGGATGCGGTGAAACTCGGCGGTCTTGCGCATGGAAATCACCCTGTAGCCGCGTTGGGGTGAGTGTCGCAAATGCGTGAGAAAAGCGCAAAGGCGGCGACGGGACTCGGGACTCGGGGCAACAATGGTGTCGTCATTCCGGGGCCGCTTTTGGCTTCATCGAAAGGGAACCCGACTGCGTTTGCAGGATTGCAAACGCGAACACCGACGGCGGTCCGAAGGGCAAGCGCCATGGATGGCGCGAGTCAATCCATTTTCACCTGCGTCCGGCAAGCCGAAGGTCGCATCGCACGCGCGTCGATCCGGTACGAGCCGTCGCAGCATTCCGCATTTCCCGGGCGCTCGCCAGGGACCGGGCAGGGACTGTTTTCGCGATCGGGTTGACGGAAAGCCCTTTTCTGGAGTTTGAGGATGTCCTTGCGGGCCTTGCTTGAAAACGTCATTGCGCAACGGTTGGACGCCGTGTCCCCAAAGCGCAGGGCGCTCGCTGAATTGCGCGGGCGGTGGGGCAGGCCGGGAAGCACGGAGCATGGTCCCGCCAACGGGTATTTCAATCTGGTTCGCGACCGGCTGTCACAGGCTTGCGTCGACGACAAGACCTGGGCCGACCTCGAATTTCCGAAGATATTCGCAAACCTGGATTCGACCGTCACGCCGGTCGGCAGCCAGGTGCTGTTCCGGCAGATGCATGAATACATCGACGATGCGGATGCCCTCGCCAACCGGTACGCGACGTATGCGAGGCTCCGATCGGAGGCAGGGCCACGGGAAGCGCTGCAGCGCGAACTCCTGCCGCTGCAGCACGAAGCCAGCGCCCGCATCTGCGATTTCATCTTCGGCGCATTGCCAGCGCCGCCCAGGCATCAGGGCCTGTTGCGTGCGTGGGCGTTGGCGTCGCTGGGCGTGCTGGTCGCGGTCTTCGCGTGGCCGTGGTTGATCTGGGTCTGGTTGGCGATGGTGTTCGTCAACGTGGCCTTGCGTGTTCGTGCAGGCATCAGTGGCCGGACCCTGCGTGACATCCAGATCCTGCAGGCGTGCCTGCAGCTCGTGAAGGTGGCAAACGACCTTGCGGCGATGCACGCGCGCAATCCGTGGGTGCCGCAGTTGGCCAAGCTCGGTGACGAAGGGCCAAACCGCGCAGACTTGAGCAAGGCGTTGGGCTGGTTGCTGATGTGGACGTTCTGGTCGAGGGTGTTCCCGATCATGGTCGTGGTCGGGCTGCTCAATATCGCATTCCTGGTGGACCTGGTCCTGTATGCGCGCGCGATGCAGCGGTTTTCCGGCCTGCGCCACAAGCTGGCGGCCTCGTTCGAACTCGTGGGCGAGATCGATGCTGCGATCGCCGTCGCCTCGTGGCTCGCATATTGCCCGGATCACTGCCGGCCCACACTGACCGGTCGCGCGGTGCTCGACATCGAAGCCGGCCGCCATCCGTTGCTCACGGACGGCGTCGCCAATTCGGTGCGGGTCGTGGATCGTTCGGCGCTGGTCACCGGCTCGAACATGGCCGGCAAGACCACGTTTATCAAAATGCTCGCCACCAACGCGTTGCTCGGGCAGACGCTGGGCTTTTGCGTGGCGTCCCGGGCGGCGATTCCGCGTTCGCGCGTAATGGCGTCGATCCAGGCCGGCCATTCCGTGGCTTCGGGGAAAAGCCATTACTTTTCGGAAGTCGAGACGATCCATTCGTTTCTCGACCGACAGGCACGGGGCGGCTGCACGATTTTCGCGATCGACGAACTGTTCAGCGGCACCAATACCGTGGAGCGGGTGGCGATCGCGCGCGCAGTACTGGAATCGCTCGGCCGCCGCTCGCTGGTGCTGGCGACCACCCATGACGTCGAATTGCAGGCCTTCCTTGGCGATCACTACGATCTGTTCCATTTTCAGGAAGACCCCAAGGTCGACGGCTTCTTCGACTACAGGCTGCGTCCCGGTCCGACCACGGAGCGCAATGCCATCCGGTTGCTCGGGGAGATCGGATTTCCCGACGGCATCATCGCGAACGCGATGAAGTACGCGGAGCAGGAATCGTGACCATCGTTTCCGTCTCGCGATTTTCGATTCCCGATTCTCGATTCCCGTCTCTCGATACACTTGCATCTTCACTTTCACGGGAAGTTCGTCATGCCACGCCAAGCCATCCATTCCGATTCCGCGCCCAAGGCCATCGGTCCGTATTCGCAGGCCGTCCGCGTCGGCGACACGCTATATCTCTCCGGCCAGACACCGCTCGATCCCGCGACCGGCGAGATGGTGGTGGGCGGCATCGAAGCGCAGGCGACCCGCGTGTTCGAGAACCTCAAAGCCGTCTTGGCCGCGGCGGACGCCTCGTTCGAGGACGTGGTGCGGGTCGCGATCTACATGACCGACCTTTCCAACTTCGGCGCGGTCAACGAAGTGATGAAGCGGTATTTCCACGAACCGTATCCGGCGCGATCGACCATCGGCGTCGCCGCGCTTCCGCGCGGCGCGGCGGTCGAGATCGACGTGATCGCGGCCGTGGGCCGCTGAACGGAGATCGCCGGACGGCTGATTCGAGCCCTCTTCCGCAACAGCAACCGTCGGGAGAGCGGGAGCCAAACGGCGATCGCGGCGCGTGTGACATCGGCTACCCTTGGACGGGTGACAGCGATTGCCGAACCCCGCACCCAAAGTCCCGGCGACCCCGGCCTCGCGCCGGTGACCGCGCTGCCAGGCGTCGGACCCGCGCTCGCGGAAACGCTTGGCAAGCTCGGCATCGAGCGCGTGCAGGACCTCTGGTTCCACCTGCCACTGCGTTACGAGGACCGCACCCGCATCACGCCGATCCGCGAGCTCATCGCCGGTGAGTCCGCGCAGGTCGAGGGCGTGGTCGAAGCCGTCGAAACCGGGTTCCGCTATCGACCGCAGTTGCGTATCGCGATCGGCGATGCCTCGCAGGAAACGCTGGTGTTGCGGTTCTTCCACTTCCGCCGCCAGCAGACGCAGCAGTTCGCGCCCGGCACGCGGCTGCGTTGTTTCGGCACGATCCGCCACGGCCAGCACGGGCTTGAAATGGTGCACCCCCAGTACCGGATTTTGCGCGGAGAAGCGCCGGTCGAAGCCGCGTTGACACCGGTCTATCCGGTGACCGAGGGGCTGGGGCAACAGCGTCTGCGCGGCGTGATCGACAAGGCCCTCGAACGTTTGCCCGGCGAGGCTGCGCTGGAGCTGGTGCCGCCCCGATTGCTGGCGCCGCTCGGATTGATGCCCCTGCGCGATGCGTTGCTGGGCGTGCATCGGCCGGCGCCGGATGCCGATGTCGCCGCGTTGGTGGCCGGCGTGCATCCCGCGCAGCAGCGGCTCGCGTTCGAGGAATTGCTGGCGCACCACTTGAGCCTGAAGCAGATGCGCGCACGGGTGCGCAGGCAGCGCGCGCCCTCGCTGCCTGCCGACGTGGAATTCCAGCAACGCTTCCTTGCCGCGTTGCCGTTCACGCTCACGCGTGCCCAGCAGCGGGTCGCGGAGGAAGTGTGGCGCGACCTCGACAAGCGCGTTCCGATGCTGAGATTGGTGCAGGGCGACGTCGGTTCGGGGAAGACGGTGGTTGCCGCCATGGCGGCGTTGCGCGCGGTCGCCAATGGTCGTCAGACCGCGCTGATGGCGCCGACCGAACTCCTGGCCGAACAACATTTGCGCAGTTTCCGCGCGTGGTTCGAACCGCTCGACGTCGAAGTCGTGTGGCTTGCGGGCAAGGTGACGGGCCGCGCCCGCGCGGCGGCGCTGGCAAGGTTGACCGAGGGGGCACCGATCGCCGTGGGTACCCACGCGCTCATGCAGGAAGGCGTGGAATTTTCGCGCCTGGGGCTCGCGATCGTCGACGAGCAACACCGCTTCGGGGTGCAGCAGCGCATGGACTTGCGCAACAAGGGCGCGCTCGCGGGCGAAGTTCCGCACCAGCTCGTGCTCACCGCAACGCCGATCCCGCGCACGCTGGCGATGAGCGCCTACGCCGACCTCGACGTATCGACGCTCGACGAATTGCCGCCGGGCCGCACGCCGGTGCGTACCGCGGCGATCGCCAACACCCGCCGCGAGGAGGTGATCGAGCGCATCCGCGCGGCGTGTGCGGCAGGCCGGCAGGTGTACTGGGTGTGCACACTCGTTGCAGACAGCGAACAGCTCCAGGCGCAGGCGGCCGAGGTGGCGCACGCGCAATTGTCGGCGGCGCTGCCCGGCATCGCCGTGGGACTGGTGCACGGACGGATGAAGCCAAGGGAAAAACAGGTGGCGATGGACGCGTTCAAGACCGGCGACATCGCGTTGCTGGTTGCCACCACGGTGATCGAGGTCGGGGTGGACGTACCCAACGCCAGCCTGATGGTGATCGAGAACGCCGAACGGCTGGGCTTGGCGCAATTGCACCAGTTGCGTGGCCGGGTGGGTCGTGGCGCCGTCGCATCGACCTGCGTACTGCTGTACCAACCGCCGCTGGCGGCGCTGGCGAAGCAGCGTCTGGACACGCTGCGCCAGACCAACGACGGGTTCGTGATTGCGGAAACGGACTTGAGGCTGCGCGGTCCCGGAGAACTGCTGGGCACCCGCCAGACCGGCGAGATGGGCTTTCGGGTCGCCGACATCGTGCGCGACGCCGCCCTGATGCCCGCGGTGCAGCGGACGGGCGCGACGATGCTGCGCGCCCATCCGGCACTTGCCCGGCGCCTGGTGGCACGCTGGATCGGCGGCAGCGCGCGGTTCGCCGACGCGTGAGGCGGGTTGTCGCGTGAGGTGGGCTTGCCCGGAAAACCTCGCGCGCATTACAATTGCCGACTTGCCCAGAGCCTGCGATTGCAGACGGACCCCCGCATGAAAGCCGACACCCACCCCAACTACCGTCCGGTGGTCTTCAAGGACGCCGCGTCCGGTTTCGCGTTCCTGACGCGTTCGACGATGACGAGCAAGGAAACCATCAAGTGGGAGGACGGCCAGGAATATCCTGTGGTCAAGGTCGACATCTCCTCGGCCTCGCACCCGTTCTACACCGGCAAGCAGAAGGTGATGGACACTGGTGGCCGCATCGACAAGTTCAATCGGCGCTATACCTCCGGCAAAAAGTGACGACAGGATGTCGTCATCCCGGACAGCACATGGATGTGCGTTGATCCGGGATCCGGTTCCAGCGAAACTCATCCCGTGCAGCCCATGGATGGGCGATGACACGGGATCCGGACTCAAGGGTTGTCCAACCAACCAACGGT
>JBOHYT010000108.1:0-7253 GCA_050738055.1 Rhodanobacteraceae bacterium | reverse complement strand
AGCGTGATCGGCGGCTTCAGCGAGAAGGGTTTCGATTCCTTCGCCGGCTGCGGTGGCGCCAGATCCACCGTGACTCCGTCGATGCGCGCCTTGCGGATGTGGACCTTCTTGCCGAGCAGCGCCCAGGGCTGCAGCTCCACCATGGCGCGCCGAACTTGCACTACATCGCCGCTTGCATCGCGAAAGCGCAGGCCGTTGATCGTGGTTTCGCCGGCCAGCGTTCCGCTGGCGCTGGTGTAAGCCAACTGTCCGTGCATGAACCCGACGCCGCGGTCGAGCGCAAAACGCAGCCCCGACGGCGTATAGATCACCCACGAAAGCGCCGCGAAGAATGCGACGATCAACACCGCGATCGCGATAGCGATCCCGAGCAACCATTTGCGCGTGCGGGTCATGCTCTCAAGAAACAAATTGCGTAAATCATGGTTGTAAAGCAGAAAACCTTTACCACAGATCGACACGGATCACACGGATCGAAAGCTTTATCCGTGCGCATCCGTGCAAATCCATGGTAAAAAAGCTCTCAAGAAACAACACGCAAATCCTTGTTGTAAATCAAGAAACCTTTACCACGGATCGACACGGATCACACGGATCGGAAGCTTTTATCCGTGCGCATCCGTGCGCATCCGTGGTAAAAAAGCTCTTGAGGAAGAAATTCCATAAGGCGTTGTTCTTGTCGGGCACCGGCCACCGCATGCAACGGTTGAATTGCTCACAAGTCGGGTCCAATCCTGATGCCAAGCTGCAGTCCGTGATAGAACGGATTGTTGATGGGCTTGCCGATATCGATCCTGACCATCCCGACCGGCGAGCGCCAGCGCAGTCCAAGACCGACGTCCCTGTTCGCGTGGAAGTCGGTGCCGTCGAAGGCGTCGCCGGAATCGGCGAATGCCGCGATTCCCCAGTCGCGGGTGAAGTAATGTTCGAGGGTCGCGCCGGCGGTGAGCAGGCGCTCGCCGCCTATCACGAGGCCAAAGCTGTTGCGCGGGCCGACTGCCTGATAAGCGTAGCCGCGCAGCGAGCGTTCGCCGCCGGCAAAAAAGCGGAGTTGCGGCGGCAGCTTGCTGAAATCGGCAACGTCGGTGATCCCGGCGTCACCGTGCAGGATCAGCCGGTCGCGCAGGCTGAATGCGTGGATCCACGTAGCATTGGCCAAGAGCTGTGCGAACCGGGTATCGATGCCCGGCGCCGCCCGCGCGATCAGGTTGATCGAGTACCCATGGCGCACGAACAACGGGTTGTCGGCGACCTTTTTGGTGAGGCCGATCTCGGGATAGATCAGCGTGCTGCTGCCGCGCTCGACGCCCGGAATATCGACATTGTGGCAGGCATTGCCTGCAGCGAAGGCGCTGCCCAGAAAGGTCTGCCCGGAGTTGCAGCCATTGCCGACCGTGAAGGTGCCCGTCAGAAGGTGCACGCCGACGGTGCGCACGAAACCGTGCCAGTCGCGGGTCGCGTTGGCGGCGATCGAGAAGGTGCGCGATTTGGAGGTCTCGGTGTTTTCGTCGCGGTAGCCGACACCGAAGTTGAAGCTGGCGTGCTCGCGGCCGGGACGGGGTATCCCGTAGACGACCTGTACGGTCTTGAGTCGCGTTGCGACCAGCGCCTGGGTGTCGAGGGTGTGGCCGCTCGCATTGATCCAGCGGCGACGGATGCCGCCACGCACGCCCGGCCCGGTATCGGTGCCGACGAAGATCCCGGCGGTGTACACGGTGCGCTTGGCGGGCGCGACCTCGACCTGCACCGGAACCACGTGGTTCTTGGCCTTGCTCACTTCGGGTTGCACGTCGACGATCGAAAAATAGTCGGCGCCGGTCAAGGATTGTTGCAGGTCGAGCAGGTTCGCCTGCGAATACCAGTCGCCGGACTTCCAAGGCACGTAGCGCTGCAGGAAACCCGGCTTGAATTGCGAGCCCGTGAAGGTGACGGTGCCGAGTTTGTAGCGTTCGCCGACCGTGTAATGCAGATGGATCGCGGCGCTGTTGGCGGCGCGCGTGACGTCGACACGATGCACCGTGTTCCTGGTGTCGAGCCAGCCGTGCTCCAGCAACGCGGTACCGATCGCGTCCTTGGAGGCTGTGTAGGTGGCATCGTTCATCTGTTCGCCGACTTGCGGCTTGAATGCCTTCACGGCTTTGCGCACCGGCGGCAATTTCAGCGCGACGTCGGGAACCACGAGGTCGAGCGACGCGACCTTGGTGGCGGGTCCGGGCTTGACCTCCAGGTGCAAGGTCCACGCGTTGCCCTGCCGGGTGAGATGGCTCTCGACAGTGGCGTTGTAATAGCCGTAGGGTTGCAGCGCGGTCGTGGCCTGTTGCTTCGCCTGGTCGGCCAGCGAGCGCGCTTGGGTCCCGGTCACGTCCTTGCGGCCGGCGTACTGGCTTGCCGACACCTCGGCGCGGACCGCTTCGGCCAGTTGCTTGTCGACGCCGCCGATTGCGACCTTCAGGGTGTCGGCATGGGCGAGGTGTGGGCACGCGACGAACGCGAGCAGCGCAAGCGCGGCAACCGTGGATATTTTTCGGCGCACCGCTCCGCGCATTCCTGATTGCTCGCTGTCCATAGCGCTACGAACTTATCATTGGACGTCAAAAATTCCTGTGAAGCGCGAAGTCGGCCGCGCGTTCACTGTCACGCGCTGTTGCAGCCTGTGGCTGGCGCCGCCGACTTGGACGGTAAATTCCCTTGCGCTTGTCGCGCGTTCGAACTCATCGTGCATTCGAACTCATCCGGACGCTGTCCGGGCCTCGACCGGCTCCGGAGTCCGCGCGGGTTGTTCGCGCGGTGGCGCGGTCTGCGCCTGCGGCGCTTCGGCGGGTCGCTCGGGCGAATAATGTGCGACCAGCGCGCCGATCAGTGCCGACAGGTAGGGCACCGCTTGCGCGCCCAGGATCACCATCCACAATTCGCCTTCGATGTAGTGCGAACCGTAGTCGACCGCCATGCCGATGATCGCGAGGATCAGCGCGACCGACATCAGGAGTTCCTCGCGCACGGGACCGAGTGCGTCGGCGGCGCCGCCGCCGAGACGGCGGCTCTTGGCGGTCCGCACGAAGGCGGTTTTCTGCTTGATCAAGCCCATCCATATGCCACGCGCGACCACATGTGACAGTCCCATGCTCGCGATCGCTGCCATCAGCGTATCACGCCAGCCGCAAGGTACCCGCGCACGGTACAGCACGATGCCGAACACCGCCTTGGCCACGAAGAATCCCAGCACCGGGATCAGGAACAGCCGCATCGGCAGGGTGAAGATCGTAGGCGCGAGCAGCATGCCGGCGGTCCAGCCGAGTGCCAGCAGGGTGAACACCATGTGCAGCGCATCGGCGAACCACGAGAACCAGCCGGTCAGGAAGTGGAAGCGCTGCCCGGCGGTCAGCGGCCCCTTCTTCGCCATCCAGTCCCAACGGCCCTTCAATATCTGCATCGCGCCGAACGCCCAGCGATAGCGCTGGCTCTTGTAGGCGCGAAAATCCGCCGGGGTGAGTCCCTTGCCCATCAGCTCGTCGACGTACACGGTCCGGTAGCCCGCGTGCATCAGGCGCAGGCCCAACTCCGCGTCCTCGCAGATCGTCCATTCCGACCAGCCACCGGTGCCTTCCAGCGCCACCCGCCGCACCATCGTCATGGTGCCGTGCTGGATGATCGCGTTGCGCTCGTTGCGGTGGTGCATGCCGATCCGGAAGAAGCCGTCGAATTCCCAGTTGGTCATGCGGCGGAACGCATTGGTCTGGAAGTCGCGGTGCGCCTGCGGACATTGCACCACCGCGACGTTGCGATCGTGGAAGTACCCGGTCAGCGCGGCGAGCCAGTCCTCGCGCACCACGTAGTCGGCGTCGATCACCGCGATGATGTCGGCGCGCGGGTTGGTCTGCTTCAGGCCGTAGTTGAGGGCGCCGGCCTTGAAGCCGGGCCACGGATCGAGGTGGAAGAAGCGGAAGCGTTCGCCTAGCTGCGCGCACCAGGTTTCGACCGGTTTCCACACTTCCTCGAGCTTGGTGTTGTTGTCGATCACCAGCACTTCGAAGTTGTGGTAATCGAGTCGGCTCAGCGAATCGAGTGTCGCGATCAGCATCTCCGGTGGTTCGTTGCAGCAGGCGAGGTGGATCGACACGAACGGCTGCTGGTCCGGCGGATCGGGCGTAAGCAGCCCGAAATGACGCAACCATTTCCTGTGCCACAGGACTTCGACGAACTCGAAGCCGTTGATCAGCAGGATGGCCAGGATCGCCAACTGCGCCGGGAACAGGACGATGAGCATGCCCCAGTCGATGACATCCAGGTAGAACTGGAATGGCACCGTCACCGACCATACGATCAACGCCGCGGCGAGCTGGATCAGCGCGAGGTAGACGAACCGGCCGGCCAGCTTGAAGCGCGCGAACCGCCATGCAAACCAGAACATCGGCAGCAGCGCGAGCAGGCCGGATGCCAGCGCCTTCCAAGGCCATATCGGATCTTCCAGCACCGGCCCGGTCAACGGGAACTTCAGTTGCCGGTCTGCGTTGAAAACACCCCAGTATGCCTCGACCCGTCCCGACACCCGCTGTTTCCATGGCTGGTCGATGGCTTCCATGATGTAGTAGTCGAGGTGCCGCGCGCGCGCCACCGGAAACCACTCGCGCAGGAAGATGGCCTCGTTTTCGATGGACGGCTTGGCGAACTCGATGCGGTTGCCGTTGGAGGGCCAGCCGACCTCACCGATCACGATGTGCTTGCCGGGGAACAGTTGTTGCAGGTGATCGTAACGCTGGAGCGCCTCGCCGATCGCGTCCTTGCGGGGAACGCCGTCCCAGTAGGGCAGGAGGTGCACGGTGATGAAGTCGACGTGCTGCGCGAGCTCGGGATATTGCTCCCAGGTGGCCCACGGTTCGGCGGTCGAGACCGGCTGGCGAACCGCTGCGCGCACCCGGTCGAGATACGCCATCAGTTTTTTCGGCGACATGTCGTGGCGCAGCAACACCTCGTTGCCGACTTCGACGCGCCTGATGTCCGGCCAGCGCCTCGCCTCGGCGATCAGCGCGTCGATTTCGCGGTGGTTTTTGGTGTCGTCCGGGCCGAGCCATGCGCCGGCCATCACATCGAGGTGGTACTTCATGGCCAGCCGCGCGATTTCCGGGTATTGCAACACCGAGTACACGCGGATGCGATGGGTGTGCCTGGCCATCAGTGCGAGGTCGGCGTCGACCTGCTTGTCGGTCGGGTAATTGCCTGCCTGGGGACCCTGATAACGCTGGAACGGGCTGTACGCGAAACCCGCGGCCTGGCCGTTCCACGGCACCACGTCCTTGGGCCGGTCCGCGACCGCCCACAACAGGAAATTCAGCGCGGCAATGATCAGCGCCAGCAACAGCGCGGCGACGAAGGCGCCTGCGCGCCTGGGGCGCACATCGATGGCGGCCGATGATTCCAAGGATCCTCCCGGTCGGATCGTTGCCGGTCAAACCGCGGAGAGTAAGGGCGGACGCCTGAAGGTTTTGCAAATTTGTGCTTCGTCCCTGATCGCGGCGTCATGGCTTCTGTAGCAGGGCCGGCAGGCCTCTGTAGGAGGGCCGGCAGGCCCGACATAAGGCGCGAGACAATTCCATGCTGTGTGTGACCCCGTGTCGCGGCTGCCGCCGCTCCTACAAAATTCTTGCGATCGTCCCTGATCGCGGCGCCACGGCTTCTGTAGGAGGGCCGGCAGGCCCGACTTGAGGTGCCGAGAAAATTCCATGTTGCCAGTGACCTGGGTCGCGGCTGCCGCCGCTCCTACGGACTCTTGCGACCGTCCCTGATCGCTGCGGTGCCGGATCATTGCGCCGCTGAGGTCGCTTCGCATCATGGATCATCAGAACGGCCGTCCTTGGCCTGACTTTTCACAACAGCCGCTTCGAACGGGGTGACGGTAGAATCGAGTGATGCAGGACTATACGCTCGACGAAGGCACCGCCCCGTTGCTGGTCAGCCTGCCGCACGAGGGCACGGCCGTGCCGGACGCAATCGCCACGCGGATGACCGACGCGGGCAGGCGTGTGCCCGATACGGACTGGCACGTCGGCAAGCTGTATGCCTTTGCCCGCGAACTCGGGGCGTCGGTGATCGTCCCGCGCTGGTCGCGCTACGTCGCAGACCTCAACCGCGACCCGGCGGGCCACGCGTTGTATCCCGGGCGCAGCGAAACCGCGCTGGTGCCGGTGCGGACGTTCTCAGGGGAGCCCATCTATCGGGACGGCGACGAACCCGATCCGGAGGAGGTGTCGCGGCGCCGAGAGACGTACTGGCAGCCTTGGCATGATGCGCTGCAATCCGAGCTCCAACGGATGCGGCGCGTGCATCCGCGCGTGGTGTTGTGGGACGGCCATTCCATCAAGAGCCACGTGCCGATGTTCTTCGACGGGCAACTGCCGGACTTCAACCTCGGCACCGCGTCCGGCGCGAGTTGTTCGGCGCCGCTGCAGGAACGTCTGACCGCCGTGCTCGGTGAACACGCCGGAGGTGGCCCCAGCGACTACAGCCACGTCATCAACGGACGCTTCAAGGGCGGTTACATCACCCGGCATTACGGGGCGCCGGACGATGGCATCGAGGCGGTGCAGCTGGAACTCGCGCAATACACCTACATGGACGAAGACGTCTTCGCCTACTTGCCAGACCGCGCCGCGCCGGTGCAGGACGTGATCCGTGCACTGCTCGATGCCTGCCTTGCGCACGCAACGCGCGGGGCTTCGCCAGCGTGACCGCGCCCGCGTCCGGCGGCGCCCCGCCCGGCACCGAGCCTCCGGAAAGCGGCCCGGCGGACGCGTCCCCCGGCGTGGTGCCGTGGGGCTACCGGCCGGGCATCATCACGGCGATTACCGTGTTCCTGGCGTTCTCGCTCGCGTTCCTGCGCTACTGGGGTTTCGAGGCGCCCGGGCGCTGGCGCTGGTATTCGATGGTTCCCCTCTGCCTGATGGCGCTTTCGGTGCTGCTGCAACTGGTGGCGCTGTTCCGCGCGTTGCGGCTGGAGGATGCCCGGGCGCCGGTGTACCGCGTCACGGTGCGTTGGTTCGCAACCGCTGTGGCGGTGATGGTGATCGGGGTTTTGCTCGCCGCGTTCGAGGCGATGCTCGGCTGACAACCTGGAAAAAACTTCGACACGGATGAACTCGGATTTGCTTTTTGATCCGTGTGGTTCCGTGCAAATCCGTGGCAAAAAAGCTCTTGCTCTTCGATCGGGTAGAGGTCTCGTGATCAGCGCTGACCTTCCCGTACCCGCGCCACGCACTTCA
>JBOHYT010000107.1:0-2808 GCA_050738055.1 Rhodanobacteraceae bacterium | reverse complement strand
CGCGGGTGATAGTGCCGGGTTGCGTCTGCGCGGCAGGCGGGGATGCGTCGGCGGCGAGGGCGGTGCCGCAACTGCCGGTCGCGAGTCCGATGCCGAGCAGGATGCCCAGCGCGAGCGGGGCCAGTTTTCCGTAGTGGTTCATCACGAAACCTCCAGGGTGGCAGAGAAAGCGTTGCGCGCGGCGTGATTGCCTGCCTGCGGCGAACCTGCCGATGCTAGCCATCGACGCCGGCTGCGGCAATAGGACCGATGGCAGGGGGCAACGGAGCGCTGGACGATTCCATGGCGCCGCCTCCCATGCCGCGCATATCCGCAGGCGGCATGCTGTGGATCAGGGCGGCCGTCGCCCCGATCACGGCAATTCCCAGCACGGCTTCGAGCAGCACCGCCGACGCGCAGGCGCGAACGATGCGCGATGCGGAACCGGATTGCGGGTTGGACAGTGCCTCTTCTCGGGTGTCGCCCGCGGCACGCCGCAGCCGCGGCAACTTGAGATAGCGGTTGTGCGCGCCGATCGCGATCATCGCCACGACGATCGCGAGCTTGGCATCGAGGGTGATGCCGTAGCGCGTCGTCCACAGGGCGTACACGCTGCCGAGTTGCGTAATCGCGTTGTAGGTGCCGCAGGCCACCAGCACGGCCAGCGCCACGCCCGAGAGCGTCGACAGCCGCTGGAAGATCTCCGCGCTCCTGCCGAGCGACGCGCGTCCCGCGTCCAGCAGGCGCGGGAAGACCGCCAGCGACATCCCGAACAGGCTGCCGACCCAGGTGCCCGCCGCGAGGATGTGCAGCCAGTCGACCCACACGGCGAGCGTGAAATCGCCGTGGTCGGCCGGGTGGCCGGTATCGCTGCGGGTCAGCGCGATCGCGGCGACCGCGAGCGCCATCGGCCACGCAGTCCATGCGCGCTTCGGATGGCGCATGGACCACCACCAGCCGAGCCACAGCACCAGCAGCGACGGCACGCGCCACCACCACACGTGTCCGAAGTGGGTCACCAGCAGCGCCAGCCGCATGTCGGCGAACAGCGTGTTCCACACGTCGCCGTTCAACTCCAGCGTGCGCGAAAGCAGGATTCCGAAGCTGGCGAGGGTCAGCAGCGCCAGGGCGACGCCAAGCCAGCGCAGCAGTCCGCGTTGGAGCCGGGAATGGTCATGTCCGGCTTGTGGCAGCACCGCAAGCCGGCAGGCGAGCATGCCGATCACCGCGATCAGTGTCGCGATGTCGAACCCGCTGAGCGCGAGCGATAGCGGCGTGGCGAAGCCCCTTATTTCAGCGTGAACGCGAAGTGCCCTTCGGTGTGATGGCCGTCGTGGGCGATCACGCTCCAGTACACCTCGTACTTGCCGGGCTTGAGCGTGGCAGGCAGCGGGGTTTCGAGCAACGCGTGATTGTGTGCGTCGACGGTGCCCTTGCCCTCGCTGACTTGTTTGCCGGCCGTGTTCTTCACGATCAGGGTCGAGAACACCGGTTCGATCTCGCCGTCGAACCACACCTTCACCTGTTTCGGGACCGTGGTGACGGTGGCGCCGACGTGCGGCGAGGAATTGTCGGGAAACGCGTGTGCCCAGACCGCCGGCGCGGCGGCGAGTGCGACGACGAGCGTGGCGATGAGCGGAATGCTGCGCATGATGGTGTCTCCAGTCAGCGGAACAGCGGCGCCCCGAACCCGTGCGGAGCGAGGTCGTCGAGATAGAAGTCGAACCCCAGCAGGATGCCGACCGAATTGCCGCTGCGGTGGTTCACCGGCACCTGCAATTCGACACCCCACTGGAAGTAGCGGCCGATCCAGATCACGCCGGGACTGACGTATCCGGTGGTCTGGCCGTGGCAGCCGCGATCGAGGCAGGTTTGCATCGGAAATTCCACGATCGGGATCATGTTGTCGAACGGGGCCTTGATGCCGGAGTATTTCACGAAGTCCTGCAGGTACGGAATGCTGTACTGGAGGGACAACCCCCAGTTGAGCATCCGTGGTGCGTCGCGTGCGTTCGGCAGGTCGAGGGAGATCGCGCCGGTCACCGCGAACGGCCGCAACCATGATGCTGGCGCGTTGCCGAGCCCCTTGCCGAAATCGAACTTGGGCGACCAGACCGAGAAATCGTCGCGCACGGAGCGGCTGCCGGTGTGCGCGAAACTGCGGCTGATGGAGAACGAGCCGATCGATTCGCTGTCCGCATCGCGAAACACCTGCCAGACGCCACCGAGTTCGAAGTTGCCCCACCCGTGCAGCGCCGGCACGCCGGCACCGGTGACCCCGAGGTAGTCGGTCCCGGCGATCAACGAGAAGCCATCCGTGATCGGCTTGGTCACCGAGAAACCAAGGTCGTTCTGGTCGGCGCCGGCGCCGCGGATATGGCTGAACACCAATGGCAATTCCGCCCCGATGCCGGGGTCATCGAAGGTCAGGGTGGAGGGAAACAGTCGCTGGCCGGCGGTGGCGTGGGCGCTGGCGCCTGGGGTGCCCAAGACGGAGAGCCCGAGGATCGCGAAGACAAAAAGACAACATTTGCGAACGAAACGCATTCGCGAAGTGTACCGGCTGTTCGGCCGCATCGCCAATGGGGGATGTCAAATCTGCGCCCGTTCGCCGCGATTCGTGGCAACGTTCCGCGCGGCTGGGACAGCTTTTCAACCGCGGATCTTCACGGATGCGCACGGATGAAGGTTCATTTGATGTTCCCGATGCTCAGCAAGTACGAGCGACACCCCACCCTTGGCGCCACCTGTTTAGCGCCAATCTTCAACAGCCTTGAACCCGGACCAGCACCCAAAATGTCGTCATTCCGGGGCCGTTTCCGGCTTCAT
>JBOHYT010000106.1:0-6465 GCA_050738055.1 Rhodanobacteraceae bacterium | reverse complement strand
AATGGCGGACGGTCCGGTCGAGACCTTCGTAGAGCGCATCGCTGATCAGCGCGTGCCCGATCGAGACTTCCGCGAGGTCCGGGATCGCGCGCCTGAACACGCCAAGATTCTGCTGGTCGAGGTCGTGCCCCGCGTTCACGTCGAGTCCCGCCGCGGCCGCGCGGCGCGCCGTGTCGGCGCAGCGTGACAGCTCTTCGGAATAGTTGCCGTGCGCGAACGCATGGGCGTAAGGGCCGGTATACAGTTCGACCCTCGCCACGCCGAGCGCGTGCGCCTGGTCGAAACCGTCCGGACATCCCGCGTCGACAAACAGCGAAACCCGACATCCGAACGCGATCAACTGTTTGACCAGCGGTGCAAGCGTCGGCGTATCCCGAACCAGATCGAACCCGTGGTCCGAGGTCAGCTGGCCATCTGCATCCGGCACGAGCGTGGCCTGCGTGGGCCGCGCCTGACGCACCAGTTCGACGAAACCCGGATAACCCCTCCGGGGCGTCGCGAACGGATTGCCCTCGAGGTTGAATTCGACCCGGCCACGGGTAAGTGCCGCGAGCAGCGCTACATCTTCCGAGGTGACGTGGCGCCGGTCCGGGCGCGGGTGTACGGTGATGCCGCCGCAACCCGCGGCGATGCAGGTTTCGGCGGCGCGCGCGAGATCGGGTTCGCTGCCGCCGCGCGCGTTGCGCAGCACCGCGATTTTGTTGAGGTTGACACTCAGTGTCGTCATGCTTCGCGATCCGTCCCTTGCAAGAACTTCCGCGTTCGATATCCGCAAACCTGCTTGGTGCTGAACTTCAACATAGTCATCTTGTCATTCCGGGTTCCATCGCCGATGGAGCCGGCGATGGCCCCGGAATGACGACGTTTCTTGGGACGGTCCGCGTTCAACCGTGTTGAACATTGACGCTAAGCAGGCCCGCAAAAGCATTGGACGCGGATTTCCGCGGAGAAACGCGGATAAAGCAAGGACTGCAGATGCCGTCCGTTCGCGTTCATCGCTTCGACCCGCGTCAAACGAGCCTGTGCCCCAAACAGCCGAGGGTTCCGAAAAGGATCATGCGAGAGTACTGCGATTCCGTCCAGGGGCTCTGAACGCATGAACGTCCTGTGTCGTGAAACGACGAAAACACGTGATGACCACACAAAAAAGGCGCGGAGGGTAGCTCCGCGCCAGAGAGTGCATGCTTCGCCATCCAATGGATGGGCGAACGTACGGGGAGACTGGCCCGTACTGGTAAGACTCTCTTCGGGCGCCGGAGTTCCGGGAATTCGAAAGTGGTTCAGCGGAGTTCAGCGCCGGGCAAGCGGAATGCGGCGATCGTCCTCGACCCACCACGCCAAGCGAGCGCGCCCCGGTAGCCGGCGGCCGCGGCGAAGCCGATCAGCCGCCACTCATCCGCGCGACCCAACGCCGCATCGAGGTGTGCGGGTTGCCAGTCGAACTCCGCGCGGCGCTCGAAGGCAAGTCGCGCCAAGCCGAACGACAAGCCCTCTCCCGCCGCCTTCAACACCGCTTCCTTGGCACACCATAGAGCGATGAACGCGTGCTCGCGCGTCGGCGGTGTCAGCGACGCCACGACCTCGGCTTCGCCCTGGTCGAAGAAACGGCGTGCGATCTCGACCACGCGCAGCTTCTTGTCGAGGCGCTCGATATCCACGCCGAGCGGCGTCGCGCGCGAAAGCGCGATCAGCGCATAATCGCCGCTGTGCGACCAGTTGAACTCGAGCGACGGTGCGCTCGCCGGGTTGCCATGGACCTCAGTCAGGCTCGGCTTGCCGTGGTGATTTTCGGCCAGCGTGACTTCGGACGCCGGTTTGCCCAGATACGCGCCGAGCAGTTCCAGCAGCGGCGTGCGCCGCTGCGACGCTACATACGGGATGCGCCACAGGTGGATCGCTTCGGCATCCAGCCGTGCCGCGGCCGATTCCGGAGAAGCCACCTCGAACGCAAGATCCGTCGACATCAAGGATGCAACGTTCGATCAGTGGCGTACACGATCGTCGTACAGCCGTTTCACCACCGAAGGGTCGGCCAGCGTCGAGGTATCACCGAGCGCGGATAGATCGACCTCGTGGTTGCCGGCCTCGGCGATCTTGCGCAGGATCCGCCGCATGGTCTTGGCCGAACGCGTCTTCGGCAGGGCCGGCGCCCATTGCAGGTACTCAGGCGCCGCGAACGCGCCGATCCGCTCGCGGATGCCGGCGATGAGTTCTTTCTTCAGTCCATCGCTCGGCGTGACCCCTTCCTTGGGCGTCACGAACGCGTAGATGGCGGTGCCCTTGATGTCGTGCGGACAGCCGACCACCGCGGCTTCCGCCACGCGCTCGTCGGCCATCATCGCGCTTTCGACTTCCGCCGTGCCGATCCGGTGGCCCGACACGTTGATGACATCGTCGACGCGCCCGGTGATCTTCCAATCGCCGTCGGCGTCGCGCTGCGCGCCGTCGCCCGAGCTGTACACGCCGGGGTACATCTTGAAATACGTGTCGATGAAGCGCTGGTGGTCGCCATACACCGTGCGCATCTGGCCGGGCCAGGAATCGGTGATCACGAGATTGCCGGAACCTTCGCCGTCGATGGTCTTGCCGTCGGCATCGAGGATCGCCGGCTGGATGCCGAAAAAGGGTTTCATGGCGGCGCCCGGTTTCAAGCTCGTCGACCCCGGCAGCGGACAGATCATCGTGCCCCCGGTCTCGGTCTGCCACCAGGTATCGACGATCGGGCAGCGGCCCTCGCCGACCACATTGAAGTACCACTCCCACGCCTCCGGATTGATCGGCTCGCCGACCGAAGCGAGCAGTCGCAGCGACTGGCGCGAAGTTTTCTTGACCGGCTCGTCGCCCTCGCGCATCAGCGCGCGGATCGCGGTAGGCGCGGTATACAGGATCGTCACCTTGTGCTTGTCGCACACCTGCCAGATGCGCGAGGCGTCCGGCCAGTTCGGCACGCCCTCGAACACCAGCGAGGTCGCGCCGTTGGCGAGCGGGCCGTACACGATGTAGCTGTGGCCCGTGACCCAACCGACGTCGGCGGTACACCAGTAGATGTCGTCTTCGCGCAGGTCGAAAGTGGCCTCATGGGTATACGACACCCACACCATGTAGCCGCCGATCGTGTGCAGCACGCCCTTCGGCTTGCCGGTACTCCCCGAGGTGTAGAGGATGAACAGCGGGTCTTCCGCGTTCATCGGTTCGGGCTCGCACTGCCCGGATTGGCCCTCGACGAGCGCGTGCCACCAGCGGTCGCGCGGCGATTGCATGTCGACCGCGCCACCGGTGCGGCGCACCACCACCACGGTTTCGATGCTAGTGGTGCCGGACCGCGTCAACGCTTCGTCCACGTTCTTCTTGAGCGGAATCTTCTTGTTGGCGCGCACGCCCTCGTCGGCGGTGATCACCAGCTTGCACTGCGAATCGGCGATGCGGCCGGCCAGCGCGTCGGGCGAAAAGCCGCCGAACACCACGGAATGGATCGCGCCGACCCGCGCGCAGGCCAGCATCGCCACGCAGGCTTCCGGGATCATCGGCATGTAGATCGCGATCCGGTCGCCCTTCTTCACACCGAGGTGCTTGAGCGCGTTGGCGAACCGGCACACGTCCGCGTGCAGTTCGCGGTAGCTGATCCGACGGGAGACCTCCGGGTCGTCGCCTTCGAACAACAGCGCTGTTTTGTCGCCGCGTTGGTCGAGCTGGCGGTCGAGGCAACTGACAGTCGGGTTCAGCACGCCATCCGCGTACCAGCGGATGTGCAGATCCTTGACGTCGAAGGAAACCTCCCTGATCTGCGTGGGCGGCTTGATCCAGTCCAGCCGCTTGGCCGCGTTCGCCCAGAAGCTATCCGGATCGCGGAGCGATTCGGCGTAGAGGCGCGCGTAGTCGTCGGGCTTGATCCGCTCGGCGGCAGCGAATGCGGACGGGACGGGATGCAGCTTGCTCATCGCACGATCTCCTTCAGGCCACGCAAGACCTCAAGCGTAGCAAATCGAAGCCGGGGCGGGTCGTAAAAATATCGTCAGTCTGGCGGGCCGGGCGGCAACTTGCGGTGCGCGTCTTCCGGCTTGCGGACGGTGCCGCGCAACGCGGCGATCTCGCGTTCGGTCATGTGTTCCGGCCGCGAGCTTGCCCGCAGATGCCGGTCGATGAATACCAGCGCCGCGCAGATGCCGCACACCAGGCCGATGAAAATGCCCAGTCCCATCAGGGCCGCCGAGTGACTGGCGAACGCGAGCAGGAACGCCAGCACGGCGGCGATCGCCAATCCCCAGACCATGAAAATGCCCCGAACAGTCCTTGGCGCCGATCATAGCGCAGCGGATCGCCACCGGGCAGCCCGCCCCCGGTGTCGCCGCCGGGAACGGAAAATCGGACCAATTCGGCGATCTCACTCCGGCGGATTAGCCAGGAACGGGTGCGCTCGCAGTGCCAGCAGCCGCCAGCCGCGCCAAGCAAGAATTGCCAAGAATAGCCACCACAACATCCAAAGTGCGAAGCACACCGCGGCAGGTATGAGCGGGATGCGCAGCATCGGGGCGGACGAGTCAAATCCCTGGATGCCCCAGAACGCGGTCAGCGCAGCAAGCACGATACCTGTCAGATAAAAAATGTGGGCGACGCTGTGTGCAAAGGGCTTGCCACCCAGCATATTCGCGATGAGCGCCGCCGCCATCAGGGTACCGCCGCCGGCCATCAACACCACGTACAGGAAAAGAATCGCCGGTACGCGCAGCAGCAGAAAGATCACCGCCGCTATCAGCGCCACTCGGAGCGCCCACTCGACCACGGGTTGCACGCACGCACGCAGCAGCCGTCGCCGGACTTCCACGGGCGCACCCAATTCGGGGAGCAAAGCCAGAAGCGCCCTGTCCTGGTGATGGCTGCGCCAGCGGGCATCGATCGGACGCCAGAAGAGGGTTCCGTACGCTGCCATGACGATTCCCGAGACCATCAATATCATCGGCGTGAATTGCACGATCGTTGCACGCGTAAAGTAGCGCTGAGCCAGCAGCGTCAACAGTGCGACAGATACCAGGACGATCGCGAAGATCTGCTGGGGTGAAAGCGCGCGTTTGCCAACCTCAAACGCATCTGACGGTTGCATTTGCCGATGCAGTGCCAAGCGTATCGAGCGCACCGGATGATCGGGTCCGATATTGTGCAATTGGCGGGCGGCTGATTTGCGTGCATGGCGACCGCGACCGACAGCCATCGTGGAAAAAAACGTATCACCGCTCAGGCGATTCAAGTGCGTCTGACGGGTGTTCAACACGCCGGGCAATCCCCAATGACTGAGGTTGCTTGCATCGACCCGCTGAAGCAGCCGCCATCGCAGTATGGCGATGGCAGCAAGCAAGACTGCCAGTGGGATTGTCCACGCGAGAAAACCCGGTTCACCCGGTAATGGCACGTGAATCCTTCCAGTCGACGCCAGCAGGTATGCCATGAAAGCTGGGATCATCAGGCCGATGGTCCAGATGGCGGGCATCAATCTCGCCGCGAGCGCAGCCGCCGCTGCGAGCCAAAACAACGCTGCCAGTGTCAGCGAATGGCCAAAAATCGCACCCAGAACCACGGCTGGCGCCACGATGCTGAGCAATGCATAGACGATCAGGCATGCATCGGCGTCGCGCTTTATTTGCGGCAACCTCAACACGTGGGCATCGTGAACGAGGTTCAAGGTGTTGGCGATGCCTCCCCAGAGCGTCGCGACAGCGAGAGTGAGCGCAACCAGACCCCAGCGTTGCCACGAGATGCCATGCAGTTTTCCGCCATCGTTTCCCGCGATCATCGTCCAGGTTGCCCACAGCAGAACGGGCAAAAACCACCAGCCGCGCGACTTGACCGTCGCGAGCCATGGCATTTTTACGATGCGCCATGTTGCATTCATCGGTCATTGGCCAGAAACGGATGCGGGCGGCGCTGCAAGCAGCGCCAACCGCGCACAGCCAGCACACCAACCACTGCCAGCCATGCGAGCCAGCAGGTGGCGACGGCCTGTCGTGTTGCTACAACCGCAGAGCCCGACTCGAAGAAGATGCGTGGCAGCTTGTCCAGTCCGGGGGTGACGCCCATCAGTACCAGCAGCACAACGAACAGTGCACCGAGCGCGAAGCCGCTGAGCGGCTTGCCGCCCAGTGAGCCCAGCACCGCGGTGCAAAGCAATGCGCCGGAGCCGACCACGACCAGCAGCGCATACGCGCCAATGGCAGGCGACGCGTGAATCACGACGACCACGATCCAGCAGGCCAGCAACACGCCGAGCAACCAGGACATCGGCTGCAGCAATGCCGCATGCAGCACGCGGCGCTTCTGCTCGGCGGGCGTGCCCAGTCCCGGAAGCAGGGCGAGTACGGAAAGATTGGCGTTCATGCCGCTCCAGCGTTGCCGCACCGCCATCAGCCAGCCGCTGGGCACTGCGATGATCATGAATCCACCCGCCAGCATCCAGAACCAGGCTGAGCTAAACAG
>JBOHYT010000105.1:0-2770 GCA_050738055.1 Rhodanobacteraceae bacterium | reverse complement strand
AGCGAACGTGGATTCGCAGGTCGGCCTGACATGCCCGCATTCACCGTTCCCTTTTCCAGCTATGCATCGTCACAGGCGGAGGACGTGTTCAGGAGCGTGCTCGAAACCCGCCGCCGCGCACCACCACTCGACGGACCCATTGCCGCGAGTCGGGCTTATTACGACAAGCTCAACACCGCCAGGGCCGAACGGATGGAACGGCTGTATCCGGTGAGCATCGAAACGTGCACCATCGACGGCGTGTCGGCGCAGACGGTGATGCCCAAGAATGGCGTGGCGCCGGATCAGAAAAATCGCGTACTGGTCAACCTGCACGGTGGCGCCTTCCTGTGGGGCGCAGGCTCGGGTGGCTTGGTCGAGTCGATCCCGATAGCGAGCCTGGGTCGCACCCGAGTGATCACCGTCGACTATCGGCAAGGTCCGGAGCATGTCTTTCCGGCGGCGAGCGAAGACGTCGCCAAGGTGTATGGCGAACTCCTGAAGGAGTACCGCGCGCAGAACGTCGGCATCTATGGTTGTTCGGCCGGCGGCGTACTGACCGGGGAAGCCGTGGCGTGGTTCCTGCACCGGAAGTTGCCGTTGCCGGGCGCCATAGGTACCTTCTGTGGATCCCTCGTCGATTTCGGCGGGGACTCGGCTCATGTCGCAGCCATGTTCGATGGCGAGGCATCTGGTTTGAAGCTGGTTGAGCTGCTTACTTCGAAGGCGCGCGGACCAGCGATCCGCTGGTGTTCCCGGCGAATTCACCGCAATGGCTCGAGAAATACCCGCCGGCGTTGTTGATTACAGGGAGCCGGGATTACGCCATGAGTTCGGTCATCCAGAGCGAGCGCCTGTTGACGGATGCTGGCGTGGCTACGGAGCTGCACGTTTGGGACGGCGTTTGGCATGCGTTCTTTGTCGACCCGGAAATGCCCGAGTCGGAGGAGGCCTATGCCGTAACGGTCCGCTTCTTCGACCGGCACCTGGGCCGGCAGGACGTTGGGTGCGCGGGTATGCGTCGGCCATGAACATGCTTCTCGCCAGCGCCATTCCGGCGGCCACGCCGGTGCGTGCATGAATTCGGTTGTGCCTCTCGATGCGATGCGACACATCAACGGCCTGCTGCAGGGGGGTGACTTCCGCGCGGCACAGGACCAACTCCAGGCCATCGTCGCTGCCCACCCCGAGTACGGCGAGGCACGTCGGCTGCTCGGGGGCGCGAAGCTGGCGCTTGGCGACGTTGCCGGTGCCGAACGGGCGCTGCGTGAAGCCGCCGCCATGGAGCCAGTCTGGCCGCCTACGTTGACGATGCTCGGAGAATTACTGCTCAGCCGTGGCCGGTGCGAAGAGGGCGAGCCGTTTTTGCTGCGGGCAGCGACCGGAACGCCGGCGGATCCGCACGCGGCGCTCGTCCTCGCGCGCTTCTACAACGATCGGCAACACCCCGAACAGGCGTTGGTCGTCGTCGAACCGTATTGCGCGAGAGGGCATGTCGCGCCGGAACTGGCCACACAGCACGTCAGGGCGCTGGTTGCCCTCGGGCGCAACGCGGATGCCGTGGCCTTCTATCGAGATGACCTGGAGGGTTCACCGGATGACATTGCAGCGGTGCATGCTCTTGCCATGGCGTTGCAGGCGTCCAACCGGCACGCGGAAGCCGCACGGATTGCGCAGCGCGCCATCGACCGCGGGCACAAGAGCGCGGCGCTCCAGCACACTCGCGCCCGCAGCCTCGTAGCCACGGGCGAGTTCGAGCGCGCGGAGGCTGCGTTGCGCGACTGCCTGCAACTGGAACCACAGCGGGTCGAAGCGCACAACGATCTGGCGCGATTGGTGTGGATGCGCACCGGCAACAGCGCCCAGGCAACGGCCATGCTTGATCGGGCAATCGCGCGTTTCGGCAACAACGATGCACTGTGGGCCGCCAAGGCTGCCGTGCTGCAGGGGTCAGGCGATGCGCGTGCCGCGTATGCCTGCCTCGCGGCAAGAGTCGACCGTCCGCAACCGCCGCCCGCGCTGCTGATTCGTGCGGGATTGGCGGCACTGGAATTCGATCCGTCCACCGCACTCAGCTTGGCCGAACGTGCATTGCGCGTGCAGCCGTCCGACTCGTCCGCGCGAAAGCTCTTGGTGGCCGCGCAACTGGGAGTGGGCGATGTGCGTGGCGCGTTGGAGCTTTGTGACGCGTTGCGGGCCGAGGAACCCGACGATCAGTACCTGATCGCCTTGCAGACCACCGCCTGGCGCATGCTTGGCGACGAACGCTACGCCCGGTTTTGCGATTACCGGAAACGGGTGGTTCCGTACCGGCTGGAAGCGCCTTCGCCGTGGTCGAATCTCAACGACTTCCTTGCCGACCTGAAGCAAAGTCTGGGCAAGCTGCACGACGCCCTGCGTCATCCACTGTTGTTCCAGTCCCTTCGACACGGTACCGAGACAACGGAAGATTTGGCGCGCAGCCAGGACCCTGTGGTGCAGGCGCTGTTCAAGGCGTTCGATGCGCCGATCCGCGATTATATGTCACGCATCGGTCACGGCGCCGATCCGCTGCAGCGTCGCAACCACGGCGCGTATCGTTTCAACGGCAGTTGGTCAGTCCGGTTGCGCGCGTCGGGCTTCCACCACAACCATGTGCACCCGCGCGGGTGGATCTCGTCAGCCTGCTACATCGAGTTGCCCGATCGCGTGGCGGATGCGCGATCGCGCGAGGGTGTGCTGACGTTTGCCGAACCCGGCATCCTCACGACCCCCGTGTTGCACGACGAACACGAAGTGCAACCGCAGGAGG
>JBOHYT010000104.1:0-7213 GCA_050738055.1 Rhodanobacteraceae bacterium | reverse complement strand
GCCGCAACGGCCATGCGCGCGCAAGCTCGCCGTGCGCGTAAGATCGCCGCATGAGAGGCGTGCTCGCCGCTGTGGTTGCCGCCGCCTGCACCGTGTGGTGCGCCAGCGCGCACGCGCAGGTGTACCGCTGCACTTCGGCAAACGGATCCGTCGCGTACCAGGATCACGTGTGCGCGCGCGGGGAGGCGCAGCAGGTGTTGGACGTGCCGAGCCGACCGCCGCCGGGTTACGTGCCGCCGACCCCCGCGTCGTCCGTCGCACCGGCCGCACCGCCCTCGACAGCATTGCCGGCATCCACGTATGTTCCGCCGCCAGCACCGCTGCCGGTGATGGTTGCGTGCGTCGGCGCGGTGAACGGAAAGCACTATCTCGCCGCGCATCCGCCGCCGCCGTATCTCGCTCCGTTGGGAGTCATGGGCTATCCACCACAGAGCTTGTCGCAGGCCTACGGTGCTCCCGGCGGCGCCGGGATGTCCGCGCCGGAAAGCGCGCCGAAGCCGCGGATCGGCGGCCCGACGATCGCGACCGGAATGACCGAGGTGCAGGATCACTGCCTGCCGGCCACGCACGCCGAAGTCTGCGGCTACGTCCAGCACGAATACGACGAGAACCATCGCAAGCTGCGGATGGCGATGCGGCACGAACAACCGCCATATGCGGCGCGCGAGCGCCAGTTGCAGGATCAGTTGCGCAATTGCAGGTAGGCCGGCTCAAGCCCTCGGCGACACTCGGAAAGCCTGCCACGGGTTTGCACGAATGACCACGGATCAAGCAGCACCATCCGTGAGAATCCGTGTCGATCCGTGGTAAATGCTCTTGGTGTGTGGAGCGATCTACGCGGTCAACGTCAGTGTCGGAACCGGCGCGTGCCGGCGTTCGTGTGCGAGCAGCCAACGCTTGATCGGCAGGCCGCCGCCGTAGCCGACCAGGTCGCCATGGCTGCCGATGACGCGGTGGCAAGGTACGAGGATCGACAGCGGATTGGCGCCGTTGGCGGCACCCACGGCGCGCACCGCGCGCGGGCGGCGGATGCGTTTGGCGATGTCGGCGTAGCTCACCGTTTCGCCATACGGAATCGCGAGCAGCGCGCCCCACACTTCGAGCTGAAACGGCGTGCCGGATGGGTGCAGCGGCACGTCGAACCGTTGGCGCGTGCCCGCGAAATATTCCTCGAGTTCGCGCGCGGCCGCGCGCAGTCGGGTCTTGCCCGGCTTCGCGTCCACCGGTGCGGCTTGCGCGTGGCCGCGGCGGGGCAGGCCGATCTCGACCAGCCCTGCGCTGTCGCCAACCAGCAGCAGCGGTCCGATCGGCGTGTCGAGGTGGTCGTAGAGCAGCATGTCGCGATCAGAAGCCGTAGACCAGAAATCCGCCGTCCACCGCCAGCACCTGTCCGGTGACGTAACTCGCGGCGGGCAGGCACAGGAACGCGACGGCAGCGGCGACTTCCTCGGGTTCGCCGATCCGTGCCATCGGCGTGCGCATCAGCACTTCGTCGAGATAATCGGGATCGGCCAACGCCTCGTCGGTGCGCCGGGTGCGGATGTACCACGGCGCGACCGCGTTCACGCGGATGCCGTCATCGCCCCATTCGCAGGCGAGGTTGCGGGTCATCTGGTGCAGCGCGGCCTTGCTCATGCCGTACGCCACACCGGTGCGTACGTGATGGATGCCGGAAACCGAACCGATGTTCACGATCGCGGCATTGCCGTGTTGCGCGAGCCTCGGATACGCGAGCCGGCACAGGTCGAACGCCGCGACGCTGTTGAGCCGCAGGACTTCTTCCAGATCGGTGGATTCGAGGTCGAGGGTCGCGCGCTTGATGTTGCCGCCAACGTTGTTGATCAGCAGCGACAGCGGGACGTCGAGATCGGCGATCCAGTCGAAGATCGCCAGGCGTTCCTCGGCGTCGCTGACGTCCGCCGCGAACAACCGCGGTTCACTGTCGGGAAAATCCTCGGCGAGTTCATCGCAGGCCGTCTGCAACTCCGTCGGATCGCGGGCGATCAGCAACGGTTGCGCGCCCAGCGCCGCGAGTTCGCGCGCGCAGGCCAGCCCGATGCCGCGGCTGGCGCCGGCAACGATGCAGGTCTGGCCGTCGAGCCGCCAGCGGCCGGGAGAGGTGTTCACGCGCGGACTCCGTCGGGCGTCGCACGCAGCTTACCTTAGCTTGCAACGGCTTGCCTTCCGCGCGAGACTGCGCGCCATGCTTCGCCTGACCGCCCTGTTGCTGGTCGCCGGAACCCTCGCGGCGTGCTCGTCGCACCCGGCGCCCGACCAGACTGCTGCCAATACTGCGCCCGCTTCGGCCGCAACCAACGTGCTGGCGGGTACGCCGATGGCCGCGTACGGCCACGACCTCGCCAAGGCAAAGAACGTGCAGAACCTCGTCAATCAGCAGGCGAAGAAACAGGCCAAGGCGATCGACGCGGCCACTGGCAGCAGCAGCGATTGATCATCACCCGTGCGTTGATATCCATCCCCCCGGCGCTGCGCGCCAGCGCTTCGCGCTCGGCCCTTCGGGCCGCCCTTCCATCGGGCTCTCTCTTGATCACAACGCGACTTGGTCGCATTCTGCCCATGAATCGTACACAGCTTGGCCGTCATCCCGGCGAAAGCCGGGATCCATTTTGATGTTGTCGCATCACAGCGACCATGGATCCCGGCTTCCGCCGGAATGACGAACTGAAGAACACGCTTCACCGACAGGTTGCGGGCTGACGCCGATGAGACGTGGTCAAGAGGCCGTCCTGTGGAACGGGGTGACCTTTTCCTTCCTTCGAAACGAAGGGCGACTGAGTGGGGATGTGCTCCGGATTGCGTGAAGGTCAGAACCTGACTTCTCCGTTCACGCCGAGCACGGCGGTGGAAAGATTGAGGTCGCCCTTGTTGGCGCGATAGTAGTTGTAGCCAACGCCGACGCCGAACTGGCGGCTGAAGTCGTAGCCGACGCCCACGCCACCGTAGTAGCCGTCCGCAGAGCGGCTCTCGCTCACCGGGAAGAGGTCGTTGCTGGCGCCGCGGCCGTTCCAGGCGTACAGGCCGGCGCGCCCCGAGACGTACCAATTGGGGGTGAAGTTGTATTTCGCGTTGCCGCCGACTGTCCAGCCGTGCAGCGAAGCCTTGCCCGGCGCGACCACCGGGTTGTTATTGAACACGTTCTTGAGGGTCACGTTGCCGAGGTCGTTGTAGCCGATTTCGGGGCCGATCGCGAAGTTCGGGGCGACTGCCCAGCGATAGCCGCCATTGACGGCGTAACCCACGTCGTTGCCGCTGTTCCGGCCACTGCCGAAATAGCTGTGGCCGACGCTGCCGTTCACGAAGAATCCGCTGTCTGTTCCGGGTGTCGTTGTGTCCTGCGCGAAAACGGGCGCCGCCGCGAAAACCGCGGCGATGGCGAGGACGATTGCAGTGTTGCGCATGATTGTCTCCACTTGTTGGTCATTCACGCACACGGTCGATTGCGTGCGCTTGGTCAGTGAGACTGGAGGCATTCGGCAACGTTCGTTAAGGTTCCGCTATTGGCTCAGGTGTCATTCATCGCAGGCATGAATGCGCGATGCGTGCACACACACAACTTTTTGCGCGTCACGCGGTCACGCGTGCATCCACGCACGATTCACATTGCACGACTCGCATTCGTGCACGAAACCCGTGGTCGTTGTCGCGAAGAGTGAAAGTGCGATCGATGCGTGGGCATGCGGCGCGCTATCATGCCGCTGCAATCGACTTCGTTGGGGAAATGCATGCCGGCAGAAGCGGCGGCAACGTCGGAACCCATCTTTCCGGCCGGGTTCCTGTGGGGCTGCGCGACTTCTGCCTACCAGGTCGAGGGTTCGCCGCTCGCGGATGGCGCGGGGCCAAGCAACTGGCATCGTTTCGCGCACACGCCCGGGTGCGTGCGCGATGGCGACACCGGCGATATTGCCTGCGATCACTATCGGCGCTGGCGCGATGACGTTGCACTGATGCGCGCGCTCGGCTTGCGCGCGTACCGCTTCAGCATCGCGTGGAGCCGGGTGATGCCGGAAGGGCGCGGCCGGATCAATGCGGAAGGGCTTGCGTTTTATGACCGGCTGGTCGATGCGCTGCTCGAGAACGGCATCCAGCCGATGGTCACGTTGTATCACTGGGATCTTCCCGCGGCGCTCGACGACCGCGGCGGCTGGTTGAACCCCGACAGTCCCGGCTGGTTCGCCGACTATGCGCAAGCCGTGTTCCGAAAATTGGACGACCGCGTCGGACTTTGGGCGACGCTCAACGAACCCTGGGTGGTGACCGATGGAGGTTATGTGCACGGCGTGCTCGCGCCCGGCCATCGCAGTCGCTACGAGCCGGTGATCGCTGCGCATCATCTGCTGAAGGCGCATGGCGCGGCGGTGCAGGCGTACCGTTCGGAAGGCCGCAACAACATCGGCATCGTCGTCAACCTCGAACCGAAATACCCGGCCACGCAGGATCCCGACGACCTCGCCGCCACCGCGCGCGCCGACGCCTACATGAACCGGCAGTTCCTCGACCCGATTTGTCTCGGGCTCGATCCCGAGGAGATGAAGGAGGTGTTCGGCGACGCATGGTGCGAGCGGTCCGGCGACGACCTGACGCAGATCCGCCAGGCGATCGACTTCATCGGCGTGAACTACTACACCCGCAGCGTCGTCCGGCGCGACCCGCGCGCGTGGCCGCAATGCGCCAGCGGCGTTCCGCAGAAGCGCGCGACGCGGACCGCGACCGGCTGGGAGGTCTATCCGCAAGGACTGGCCGACGTGCTGAACTGGGTTTCGTCGCGTTACGGTCGGCCGCCGATCTACATCACCGAAAACGGTGCGGCGTTCTACGATCCGCCGACGGTCGAGGGCGGTCGCGTCAAGGATCCGCTGCGCGCGGCGTACCTGCGTTCGCACTTGCTCGCGGCGCGTGCAGCGATGCGCCAGGGTGTGGATCTGCGCGGCTACTTCGTGTGGTCACTGCTCGACAACTTCGAATGGGCGCAGGGCTACGCCAGGCGTTTCGGCATCGTGCACGTGGATTTCGCGACCCAGCAGCGCACGCCAAAGGCGAGTGCGAAGTTCTACGCCGACGTCATCGCAACGCACGGCGCTGCGCTGTTGCAGCGCTGATTCCCCGCCCGGCCCGCGCGGTCTCCTTCGCGGCAAGGATTGTCTCGGGCGACCGGGACCGGGGTTCGAAGGCAAGCACCACCCTCGATGGTGCACCTGCCGTGGAAGCGGGAGCGCTTTTCACCGCTTCGGCGCCGGGTTTTTCGTCCAGCCAGCCGCCCTCGAATCCCGCGCGTTCGAGGCCGCGGCGGACGTGCGGGTTGTGGCGCATCACCTGCCACACGAAACCCGAGCGGTAGTTTTCGATCATCAGCAGGATCGGGCCCTGGTCGATGCCGAGGTATTCGTTGTCGAACCAGCCCTGGCCGGGTACCACGCGGCCGGTGCGCACGGGCGCCGTCGCCAGGCGGAACGTCGGGTTGAAGGCATCGAAGAATCCGTACTTCGAGTACAGCCACTTGCCGTAGCGCTGGTACATCGCCTGGATCGTCGGCAGTACCAATTCTGGCGCGAACGCGATCGAGGAAATTGCCGCGGTCGGCGCGATCGTGCCATCGTCGATGATCTGGCCGACGTCGGCGCCGCGCGCCAGGTAACCGTGGAACATCATCTGCGTCCCGTCCGGGCGTGTCCACTCGAAATTCCCGGGCCCGTTGCAGGCGGTCAAGCCCCAGATGTCGTTGCCGTAACCCGTGAAATGGCCGGAGGTGGCCATGGCGTAGGCGTGCTGGCCGATCACCGAGCGCCGGCTGTTTTCGAAATAGTCCATGTCGTGCAGCCGCATGAACGCGTCGCGGATGCCGTGGAAGTCGATCCACGATTCCGAGTACTGGTGTCCGAACAGCGGCGCGAAGCCGACGTGCGGCAGCCCGCCCAGGAAGCTACCCCAGGTGAGATGATAAGTCGACGTCCACGCGGCCCACACGTCCGGCTTCACGGCGTGGGTCGGCGAGCCGAGCGCGAGGATGTAGAGCATCATTGCCTCGTCGTAGCCCTTCCATTCGTAGGGGATGAACTTGCCACCCGGCGTCCAACCCATGGAGATCAGCGGAGGCCGCGCCTGCGCCCAGGTCCAGTCGACGTTGCGATAGAGCTTCTCGGCGAGCTCGCGGATCTCGTTTTCCTCTGGATTGTCCTCGTCGAAATAGCTCTCGTCGAACAACACGCCGGCCATCAGCCACGTGGTGTCGATCGTGGACACCTCGACCCAGCCACCGTAGCGCACGCCAGACTTCATGTTGAGGAAGTGGTAGAAGAATCCGTGGTAGCCGGCATCGCCGTCCTCGCTGGTTCCCTGCGGCGCATTCGCGAAGAACTTGAGCGTCGTCAGCACCCGCTGGCGCGCCTGTTCGCGGGTGATCCAGCCGCGTTTGACGCCAATCGGATATGCCGTGAGCGCAAAGCCGACCGCAGCGATGCTGGAAAAATACGACTTGCCCGGGAGGCGGGGCCAGTGGTCGGGAACCAGGCCGTTTTGTGGATTCGCGGTCTGCCAGAAGAACTCGAACGTGCGGTGCTCGAGGTCGTTGAGCGACAACGAGGACGGTTGCGCGGAAGCGGGCGGTGGCGACGCGGCGCTTTGCGTGGAGGCTGGCGGCGCGGCGGGTTGCGCGCTGGGCGGCGCGGCGGGTTGTTCGGAGGAGGGCGGCGCGGCGGGTTGTGCGGAAGCGGGCGGCGCGCCGGGTTGCGCGGAAGCGGGCGGCGCGCCGGGTTGCGCGGAGGGGCGCGGCGCGCCTGGTTGCGCGGAGGGGCGCGGCGCGGCGGATTGCGCGGAGGGAGGTGGCGCGACGTATTGCGCGAAGGCTGGCGGCGCGGCGCGTTGCGCGCTGGGCGGCGCGCCGGACAGCAGCGCCAGCAGGACGAACATCATGCCGACGCCGGTCTTGCGCAGTGCGGCGAGCGCGGTGAGCCGTGTGCCCCGGCAACGCGCCATCACGACGATGTTTCCTCGACGCGCGTGTCCCCGCGCACGACCGGAGCGCGCAGCGTCGTGCGCTTTGGATCCATCATGCAAGCTTCCCGTGGTTGGCTGCATCAGGCGCGCAGCCGCCAGCCCAGGAACGAACCTGAGCAGGCGCTGAGCGTAGCAATGCTAAATCGACGGCCGGATGGCAAAATCCTGACTTTCGCGGGTCAATTGCGTCCGCTGCTTGCAG
>JBOHYT010000103.1:0-14624 GCA_050738055.1 Rhodanobacteraceae bacterium | reverse complement strand
ACCCAGGCCAATGCGTTCCGACGCATCCCGGCCCCGGCAAGCTAGCAAGACCATCCGGCAATTCCCTGTGCCAAAGGTTGGTCGCAACGATCCGCCGCGTCCGAACATGAAAAGGCCCGGTTGCTTGCAACCGGGCCTTCCTCTGGGACGTCGACTTGTCTCTGTCAGTGACCGTGGCGCTGGTAGTAGCGCCCCTGGCTACCCTGATGACCGCGGACGTAGTGGTTACCGCGGTTGCCGTAGTAGCCGCGACTACCGTTGTAGCCGTGCGAACCACCGTAATACGAGCGACCGCGATAGTAACGCGTGGGTGCCCGGTTACCGTGGCTGTTGTAGACCACGCCAACGTTCACGCGGCTGCCATAGCCGTAGCTCGGATAGGCATACCCGGGGCTGCCGTAGGCGTACGCGGGATACCCACTGTAGTAACCGGCAGACGGGTAAGCCGGCGGCGGATAGTTGTAACCGGAGTTGTAGTAGTCGTGATGGTTTTGGCTGGCACTGACCAGCACGCCGCCGATCACGGCGCCCACGACCAGCGCGCCGAGCACGTCGGCACCGTTGTTCGAATGATGGGAACGACCGTCGTGCGCGAAAGCCGTCGGCGCCGCCAGCACGCACGCGACCACGAACGCGCACGCGACCATGAGCTTGTTCCGAATCGAGCGAGATGTCCGTTGCATGGCTGTCACCCCTTGTGAAGGTGGGACAAGTATCCCACGCCCGGGTAAATGTGAACTGAAGAGTTTTGTTATTAAAACGCTAACCGTTCAGGTACGCCCGCGACGAACAGCCATCAGGCAGTCTGCCGTCCCGGTGTGTGTCAAGCGCCTTTCGATGCGGACGCGCCCGCATCGCCGCCGCGATCCTTGCGTTTGCGCGATTCCAGCAGCGCCTTCAGGTTCGCCACCGCCTGCTCGTGGCTGATGGCCTTGGGCTTGGGCGCGCGGGGTTTCGGCGGTTTGCGGGTTGGCGTATGCGCGGCCGGGCTGGGCTGACGCGGCAATTCCACGGGCCCGCCGAGCATCCAGTCGTCGCTGAACCGGGAACGCGGGATGTAGGACGGCGGACGTCGCTTGCTGGCGCTGGCACGGGCCGCGGCAACCGCCTTCGCAGCAGTCTTGACCGAAGCAGGCCGCGAGACGTCTTTCTTCCTGGCGGGCGGCGTGGCCTGTTTCTTCGTGGACGTCCGGGACTTGACCGCAGGTCGCTGGGCCGCCCTGGTCCTGGCGACAGGCCGTGAGGCCACCTTGGCTTTGGGGTGGCTCTTTGTGGGCGCGCGTGCCCGCTTCCTGACAACCTTCGTGACCTTCTTCGTGACCCTCGGCGACGTGCGCCCCGCAACCTTCTTCGCGGCTTTGGGTCTTTTCGCCGTCGTCTTGCGCGCCGTCTTTCCGCCCTTTCCGGCGGGCTTGCTGTTCCGTTTTGTGGACACTGCAGCTTTCCTCATGTTGTAGCTTTACACACTCGATCTACCGGGTCGAGACTGGGCGAACTTGTTGATCAAGCGAGAAGGAACATCCTCGCAGGCCGACGACTGCTAAAGACTGCGACCGTCGACATGCTTGATTTTCAGTTCCGTCGGTTCGACCCCTTCCAGGCAGCGCACGTTCACCGCCGCCATCGGGTGTCCATTCCGCTCCCCTGCCGCAAACGGCGACACGCCGCAGACCGGGCAAAAATGGTGGGCTATTGCATGCCTGTTGAACTGGTAGGTGCTCATGTCCGCTTCCGGGGTGGAGAGCCGCAATGCCTCGCGCGGCAGAAACCAAAGCAGATAACCTTTAGGTTGGCAATGCGAACAATTGCACTCCACCACGGTGTCGATCTCGCCATCGACTTCGAAGGCGATCCGACCGCAATGGCACCCACCACTCCAAGTCGTCATGCGCACACTGTCTCGTGTCTTGGTACCGTCGACGCCCAATTATCGCATGAACAGGGCTTGCACGCACGTGTATCCTGTTGATCCCTTTCCTGAAGACGTCACCATGCGCAGTTTTGATGACGAACGGGGCGGACACTGGCAGGCGGCCTTGATGGAAGCATCGTTCGGGAACGTGCTGATGGTCTTCGGCCGCATCGGCGCCGAAGGCGTTTTGCACACGACCCTGGATTCGGCCAATTTTCACGAAGCCGAACAGTTGCTTGCGGGTGTCGGCGAAGAACGGCTGCGCTCGCTGCTGGCCGAAGCCAAGCCCTGGAACTAAGGCATCAGCCGCCTGCCATCAGTTCGGATTGGCGATGGCCGAAAGCGCCAGCCCGACCAGCGAGCTGACGAGGATCAACCCGAGCAACAGGCGATAACCCGCAAGCCACCCGGCACGCCAACTCCCGTGAGTAGCAACGAGAAACAGCACGATGCCGGCGGCGAACAGCGCCGTACCCACGAAGACAAGAACGAACCCTCCAAGCAGGGTGCCGGCGATCACGCCGGCATTGCCGAGGTTGAACACGATCCATTCGACCCACACCAACGCTCTGGAAGGCGCGCGTTGCGACAGCAATGCCTGTCCCACCCCGAACACGCATTGTGCGACCCCGACGATCAGGACGAGGTAGGCCGACATCCAAACCAGGTGCTGCGCCGGATGCCGTGCGACGGCCGCGGCAACGAGACCGCCTGCGATGATCGCAACGCCGCCCAGTACCGCGAATGGCAGCGCAGCCTGCCGACGATCGTCGGGCCTGCGCGTCAGCACCGCATCGAGGTCGTCTGGCGGATTCCGTAGGCGACCACTGCGTCGAGGCCGACATTGTTGTGTTCGAGGACCTGTTCGGCGCGATAACTGGAGCGGACCAGCGGCCCCGACACGACTTCGAGAAAGCCCCTGGCCAGCGCCATTGCGCGATATTGCTGGAATTGCCCGGGCGTGACGAAACGCTGCACGGGCAGATGGTTCTGGGTCGGGCGCATGTACTGGCCCATCGTCACCACGTCCACCTCGGCGGCGCGGATATCGTCGAGGGTGCGGTCGATTTCCTCGTCGGTTTCGCCCAGACCCAGCATCAGGCTGGTCTTGACGATGGTCTTCGGTGCATAGCCCTTGGCGAACCTGAGGATGTCGAGGGTCTGTCGATAGCCGGCGCGCGCGTCGCGTACCGGATGGGTCAATCTTTCGACTGTTTCGATGTTTTGCGCGTAAGTGGCTAATTCCGCATCAAGGACTGTCGCAACCTTGTCGTGCCTGCCGGCAAAATCAGGCGTCAACGCTTCGACCGCGGTCTGCGGCATTCGGCCATGGATGGCGCGGACGCAGGCGGCGTAGTGGCCGGCACCGCCATCCGGCAGATCGTCGCGGTCGACCGAAGTCAGCACCACGTATTTCAGGTTCATCAGGGCCACCGCGTCGGCGACGCTGGCCGGTTCCATCGGATCCAGCCATCCGTGCGGATTGCCGGTCGAAACCGAACAGAACTTGCAGGCGCGGGTGCACACCGAACCCATCAGCATCAGCGTCGCGGTCCCGCGGCCCCAACATTCGGCGATGTTCGGACATTTCGACTCCGCGCACACCGTCGACAGCTTGTGGCTGCGCACGATGTTGCGGATCTCCTCGTACTTCGCGCCGGCCGGCAGCTTCACCCGCAGCCACGGAGGCTTGCGTTCCGCGTCGGGCACGCGGCTCAACGCGCTCGGGCGGATGCCATCCTTGACCGCGCGGGTGCCCTGCGGACTGGTGAACTTGCTGCCCGGCACCGGGCGGATGTTGTCGGCGGATTCACTCATGGGGTTCGTGCGAAAGGAGTGGACGCGCATCAATCGCGCATCGATGTTCCATTGTAACAAGCTGTTGTGGAAAGTCAGGCCATGGATGGCCGTTCTGGTGCCATGCGGGCGCGCGGACCCGCAAGGCTGAGTGTATTCACAACGTAACCGCGATCACGGACGATCGCACAAATTTGTGGAAAGTCAGGGCAGGATGCCCGTTCTGAGGTCAATGGACCGAAACCGCGGCGGATCACGCACGGCCACACCGAAGCAGCGATCAGGGACAATCGCACAAATCACAACCCAAAATGCGGGTTCCGCAACTGCTCGAGGAAGAACGGGATGATCCGCGGTTCCATGATCACCGTGAACACGACGCCGTAGGCCGCGCCCCACATGTGCGCGTTGTGGTTGATGTAGCCGCGACCATGGCGATCGGCCCAGATCGAATACGCCACGAAAGCCACCGCGTACAGGATCGCAGGTACCGGGAAGAAGAACACGAAGATCATCGTCCACGGCGCCAGCAGGATGTAGGCGAACAGCACCGCCGACACCGCACCGGACGCGCCGAGGCTGCGGTAATTCGGATTACGGCGGTTGGCGATGTAGGTCGGCAGGATCGACACCAGCAACGCGCCGAGGTAAAACCACAGGAAGCCGAGCAGCCCGAGGTGCTGCGCGTACAGAAACGCCATCGCACGGCCGAAGAAGAACAGCGTGATCATGTTGAACAGCAGGTGCTGGAAGTCCGCGTGCACCAGCCCGTAGGTGAGCAGCCGCCAGTACTCGTGCTTGCGGTCGATCGCCGGCGGCCAGAGCAGCAGCCGGTCGAGCAGCTTGGTGTCCTTGAACGCCGTGAAGGAAACGGCGCAGGTGACCGCGATGATGGCGATCGTCAACAACATGCGGGGATCCCGAATGCGACGCGCGCGTGCGCAAAGTCCGCGACTGTAACGTTTCGTGGCACGCGGTGCTAGGCTGGTGCGGTTGGGCGGGGGAATCCCTCAACCATCAGGAGAACGCCATGTCGGATGCGTCTCGTGCCGGATCTTCGCGCCTTGCAGCCCTCCTCGCCGCAGGAATCCTGGTCGCCATCAGTGCCGCCGCCGCCACGGCACCGGAACCGATCGTCGGTCCGCCGATCGCAATCGGCGAAACCGGCGCCGCCACCGCCGACCCGCTGGTGCCGGTGCCGCCCGAAACGCCTTGCGTCGTGCACCTGTACCGCGCCAATTCGCCGACCGGCACCTTCGACGACTACGCAAACCATCCGTTCCCGTACACGCCGCCGGCGGGCTGCGCCGGGCCGTGGAACAAGGTGGTGTTCAAGGCCGACTACCACGTGACGACGGGCCGCCAGTTCGACCGTACCGCGAGCGTGTGGATCGGCGGCGCCAACATCTATTTCAGTACCACCCAGGAGCCGTCGGCGTCGCGCAGCCCGAGCTGGCACGTCGAGCGCGACGTCACCGACCTTTCCGCGTTGCTCGAGACCCCGCAGCCCGGCAATGCGGCGCTCTACAACATCTACAACAGCACCTACAACGGCTCGATCACCGGCAGCGCGGAACTGGATTTCTATCCCGCGACACCGGAATTCCCGGCACACCGCGTGCCCGACCAGGTGCTGTCGCTGTCATCCGACCCAGCCGGAACCTATTTCAACATCAATACCGATGGCACGCCGATGTCGCGTACCTTCACGTTGCCAACCAACATCGATCGCGCGTACATCGAGGTGACGGCGGAGCCACAATCGGGCGACGAGTTCTGGTACACCTGTTTTCCGGAGCCGTACGCGGCGGAACTCGACAACTGCGGCGGCACCGCTTTTCGCGAGGCCGAGGTCGCAATCGACGGCAAGCCTGCGGGCATCGTGCCGATCTCGGGATGGATCTACACCGGCGGGATCGACCCGTACCTGTGGCGGCCGATCCCCGGCGTGCAGACGTTCAACTTCAAGCCGTATCGTGTCGATCTCACGCCCTTCGCCGGCCTGCTCGACAATGGCCAGCCGCACACGGTCAGCGTCAGCGTGGTGACCGGCGATCCGTCGTTCGAGAACCAGAGCCAATACTTCGCGACGGCCGCGACGCTGCTGCTGTACCAGGACCACCACGCGGCGCGCCTGACGGGTGGGCTGACCCAGGACGCCGACTCCGGCGTGCATCCGGTCGAGACCAACACCGCCGCGCCCGACGGCACCCGTTACCGGTTCCTGGTCACCTCGCACCACAGCCTGGTCACGCGCGGCTATCTCGACACACCAAGCGGCCGCGCCGTGTCCAACGTCGTGCAGGACGTCCGCTTCAGCAACGACCAGCACGTCATCAACACCGACAACCGTTTCGACCAGGCGATCGCGCAGACCAGCACGGCGCTGCAGCGTTCCTACGGGCGACCGCTGGACGGCCCGGCGAACGTGACCGCCAACTGGGCGTTCCCGCTGTCGATGGACATCGACGTGCGGGTCGCCGCCGATGGCAGCGAGACCCAGGCGACCACCGTAAACCAGGGCTACTCGCTGCGATACGTGGAAACCGGCGGCGCAACCGGCCACTTCGCCTTCACGCGCAAGCAGAGCGACATCGCCGCGGACACGTTGAACTTCGACCCGCAAGGCAACTTCACCGGCCCGACCGGTCAACGCAACACGCAAAGTTACACGTTCTCCGCATCCGACGGTGCCTGCTACAACCGGACGGTGAAGGCGGTCGCAGGCGCGGTGACGTCGGTGACCAACGGCGGTACCTGCACGCAACCCTGATGCTGGCGGAATCCGGGGAACGCGCAGTCGCCGCGCTTGCGGTGGCTGCGCGCGGGACGCAAGATAGTACTCCGCGAAGGGCGTCGGCGACGCTCACACCCGACATTGCCGTCGCCACCCGTTCCGCGAAAGCCACTTCCATCCCAGCGCGAGGATTTCTCATGTCACCTTCACGCCTTTGCCTTTGCACCGCCATCGCCGCGGCGATCGGACTCGCCACGGTTGGCGCGGGCTTCCCGGCCTTCGCCGACACGGTCCAGGTGACGTTCCAGAACCACAACCCCTGGACGCAGGAAATCGGCAGCGTGGACCGATACAACAGTTCGCACGACTATACGGTCGCGGTCGATGCGGACAAGACGCTGCAGATCAACCTCGTCACCCGCGATCCGAACGTGTTTTTCACCATCCGGAACGACACCGAAGGCAAGCAGTTGGTCGACACCTACCAGACCGGCGCGACCACCTGGTCCACGCAGAACGCCACCGCCAGCACGTACACGATCCACGTGTACGTCCAGCCCGAAGCGATGCAGCGCGGCGAGACCGCGAAGTACGCACTGCAGATCGGACAGTACGGTGCGCAGGACATGCAGCCGGCGACGACCACGGTGACCTTCCAGGACAACAATCCGTGGGCGCAGGAAGTCAGCGACGTGGAATCGTCCGCGACCGCGCACGACTACACCGTCGCGATCGAGGCGGGCAAGACGCTGCAGGTCAACCTGCTGACGCAGAACCCGCAGGTGCACTTCAAGGTGAAAGACCAGGCCGGCCAGGAACTGGTCGACAGCAGCAAGACCGGCACGAAGACCTGGTCGATGCCGGTCGCGACGGCGACCGATTTCACGATCGAGGTCTACGCCGACCCCGCCGCGGTGCCACCCGGGAAAAAAGTGCGCTACGCGCTGCAGATCGGCCATTATGCGTCGGGCGCACGACCGGCCGGACCCGCAACCGCCGGCGCGCCGGCGGCGACCTCCACGTCTCCCAACGCGATGACACCCGCATCCGGCACTACCGCCGCACCGGTACCTGCGCCGGCGACAACCTCACGACGCTGACTCCTGCTTCCCGAAAGCGGAATCGCGCGTCGACCATGCCTTCCAGCACGGTCGCGCCTGCGCGCGCGACGCTAAGCTCGCAGGCTTTCCACGGGGAACATCACCGATGCACAAGCTCCTGCTCACGACGGTCTTCGCCGCCGTCACGCTCATCGCGTCCTCTGTTGCGCCGCCGGTCCAGGCCAAAACGGCGACCGCAAAAACCGACAGCGCTTCCGAATCCCAATTGCCGCCGCTCCCCGCCGCCGCGCACAAGGAACAAAGCGTGGTGGTCGATGGCCGCACGCTGAAGTACACGGTCACGGTCGGCTGGCTGCCGGTGCGCGACGACAAGGGCAAGATGACCGCGCAGGTGGTGTACACGGCCTACACGATGCCCGGCAAGAACCGGCCGGTGACGTTCGCGTTCAACGGCGGCCCGGGTGCGGCGTCGGTGTTCCTCAACATGGGCGCGATCGGGCCGAAGATCGTCGACTTCGGCGTCAACGGCGACACGCCATCCGAACCGGCGACGCTGCATGACAACTCGAGCACATGGCTGCCCTTCACCGACCTCGTGTTCATCGATCCGGTCGGCACCGGCTACAGCCGTTCGCTGGTCGACGACAAACAGTCGACCAAGGATTTCTATTCCACCGACGTCGACATCCAGTACCTCTCGCAAATCGTCTACGACTGGCTGGTGAAGAACGGCCGGATGGATTCGCCCAAGTACATCACCGGCGAAAGCTACGGCGGTTTCCGCGGGCCGCGCATCACCTACTACCTGCAAACGCGGCTCGGCGTAGCGATGAACGGCATGGTGCTGCTCTCGCCGTACCTCGACCCGCTGGCGTGGAGCGATGACCTCGTCTCGCCGATGGCGTGGATGACCACCCTGCCCTCGATCGCGGCCGCGCACCTCGAGCGCGAAGGCAAGTTGAGCGCAGCGAGCATGGCGCCGATCATCGCCTACACGCGCGGCGAATACGCCGAAACATTGATGAAAGGGCGGAGTGATCCCGCGGCATACGCCGCGATGATCAAGAAGGTCACCGAACTCACCGGCCTCGATCCGGTGTTCGTCAAGCACTCCGGCGGCCGCCTCGAAACGCAAGCCTACCTGCGCGAGGTGTATCGCTCGGAAGGCAGGCTCGGCAGCCGCTACGATTCCAACTTCACTGCTTGGGATCCGTTCCCGTATGCCCCGCACCAGCTCTCGGGCGACCCGATCCTGAACGGCATCATCGCGCCGACCACCACCGCGATGGTGCATTTCGTCACGCAAACCGTCGGCTGGAAATACGATGGCCAGTACCAGACGCTCAATTACAAGGTCGGTCGGCTGTGGCACGACGACGACGATGCCGAACAGGGTTCGGTCAAGCAACTGCGCGAAGCCGTGGCCAACGATTCGAACCTGCGGGTCCTGATCGCGCACGGCTGGGATGACCTCTCCTGCCCGTTCATGGTGTCGGTGCTCGCGGTCGACCAGATGCCGGCGATGGGCGATCCGACCCGGGTCGAGGTGAAGGAATATCCCGGCGGCCACATGTTCTACGCGCGTGCCGCGAGCGATGCGCTGTTCGTCAAGGACGTGCGTTCGTTGTTCGACAAGCGCCATTGATTTTCTCGCCGCGTCCGTCGCGGCTCCGATGGCGCGCGGCGCGCTCCTGCATCGGCGTAGTTGACCGCGCTCGTGTCCCTCTCCCCAAAAAACCGCTTCATCGTTTGGGGGAGAGCGACAAGCTTATCCTTGCGACACGAATGTCCGGACCGGTATCCATGACCCGTCGTCGAATCACGAAGACTGCACTCGCCGCTGTCCTGATGCTGATTGGCGCCTGCGCCTTCGCAAATCAACCACCTGCGCCCTACCACGTGATCGGCTACGCGACAGGCTGGAATCCGGCGCAGGACAAGGATCTCGACAAGATCGACACGCTGATTTTCGCGTTCGCAAAACTCCATGAAGGTCTCGTCACGCTGAGCCCGGATGCCAGGCAGCAGCTGCGGACGCTGGTCTCGCTGAAGGCGCGCGATCCGGCATTGAAGGTGGACATTTCGGTGGGCGGCTGGGGCGCGGGCGGTTTTTCGGAGGCGGCCGGTACCGCCGAGGGACGCAGGCGGTTTGCCGACAGCGCGGCAAACCTGGTTGCAGGCAGCGGCGCGGAAGGAATCGACATCGACTGGGAATACCCCGGCCACGGCGAATCCGGGATCGCCTCCAGCCCCCACGACCGCGCGGATTTCACCTTGTTGCTGGAAGCCGTCCGCGCCAGCCTCGACCGCGTCGGCGCCGAACATGGGCGCACCGGCAGCAACCATTGGACGCTGAGCATCGCGGTCGCGGACGGTCCGTTCGTCAGCGGCGTCGACATCCCCGCCGTCGACCGCTACGTCGACTGGTTCAACCTGATGACCTACGACTTCTGCAATGCGATGACGCCGGACACCTGCAACCAGACCGGGCTTCACGCATCGAAATACGCGCCGGCCGATGCCCGCACCACCGCGCGCGCCGTACGCCAATTCCTCGCCGCCGGCGTGCCACCGCACAAGCTGGTGATCGGGGTGGCGTTCTACGGCCGCGAATTCGGCGGTGTCAATCCGGTACACGACGGCTTGTACCAACCGTACAAGAAGTTCATCGCATTCGTCCCCTGGCCGGAACTGAAGGCCGATTTCATCGGCAGACACGGCTTCGTCCGCCACTGGGACGCACAAGCCGACGCGCCGTGGCTGTGGAACGCGAAGACGCGCACCTTCATCAGCTATGACGATCCCGAGTCGATCGCCGCCAAAGCCGCTTTCGTCAAGGCGCACCAACTCGGCGGCATCATGTATTGGGAGCAAAGCCTCGATCCCGGCGACGAGCTGCTCGATGCCATCTGGCGCGGCCTGCACTGAACCTCCGGCGGCAACGATTCGTTGCCGCTGCATGGGAAATTCGTAAACGAATCGTTGGATGACGTGCTGCCGGGAAGGTTGGTCTGAACGCAGCGCGAATGCACGCGTCCGTCATTCAGCGGCGCTGCATGGACATGCTGCTGAACTGCACACGTTCCACGGCAAAAACTGAGACCAACATGTCGATCCTGCGACTGTATCTGCGCGTGCTTGCGTTGCTCGCGCCCGAGCGGGTTTTGGCCATCGCGCTGGCACTCGCCAACCTTGCCCTCGCGGGCACCCTCTATCTGGAACCGATGCTGTTCGGCCGCGTGGTCGACGCGCTGGGCCACCCTGCCACCCATAGCGTGACCTTGCTGATCGGGGCGTGGGCGCTGGTCGGCTTTGCTGGCGCCGGCATCGGGGTAGTGGTGTCATTGCACGCCGACAAGATGGCGTATCGCAGGCGGATGGCCGCGATCCGGGGCTTCTTCGAGCACGCATTGGTGCTGCCGATGTCGTACCACGCTGGCCATCACACCGGCCGCCTGATGCGGATCATGAACATCGGCACCGACAACCTGTTCACGCTGTGGCTCGGGTTCTTCCGCGAACACCTGACCACCCTGCTCTCGATCCTGGTGTTGCTGCCGCTCGCGTTCGCGATGAACTGGGAAATGGCGCTGCTGATGGTCGCGCTGCTGGTCAGTTTCGCCGTCTTCAACGCGGTCGCGGTGCGCCGCACCAGCAACGCGCAGGGCCAGGTCCAGGAACACTACAACGAGATCGCGACCCGTGCCGGCGACGTGCTGGGCAATGTCTCGGTCGTCCAGAGTTTCACCCGCACCCACGACGAGGTCCAGAGCCTCGGCAAGCTGACTTCGCGCGCACTCGCCGCGCAGTTCCCGGTGCTGACCGGCTGGGCGACGCTGTCGGTGTTCAGCCGCACCGCCAGCACCCTGACCATCGTCGCGATCTTCGCGCTCGGCGCCTCCCTGCACGCCCGCGGCGCGATCTCGATCGGCGGCATCGTCAGCTTCGTCGGCTTCGCGCTGATGCTGATCGGCCGGCTGGAACAGTTCGCGAACTTCATTTCCAACCTGTTCTTCCAGGCGCCGGCGATGCGCGACTATTTCGAAGTCATGGACACGCGCTCGTCGATCCGCGAGGTGCCGAACGCGCCGACGCTGCCGCGGGTGCGCGGCGAAGTGGAATTCGAGCACGTCGGATTCGGCTACGACACCGCGCATCCGACCTTGCACGACCTCAGCTTCCGCGTGCCGGCAGGCGCGCGCGTGGCGGTGGTCGGGCCGACCGGCGCCGGCAAGACCACCGCGCTCAGCCTGTTGTATCGGGCCAACGACCCCGACCGCGGACGGATCACCGTGGACGGCCAGGATACCCGCACGGTGAACCTCGATTCCCTGCGCCGCAACATCTCGGTGGTGTTTCAGGAGCCCGGCCTGCTCCACCGCAGCATCGAGGAAAACCTGAAAGTCGGGAACCCGGACGCCGACGCGGCCACGCTGGAAGCCGCGGCACGTGCGGCCGAGGCGCACGCGTTCATCACGGAGAAACCCGAGGCGTACGCCACGCCGGTTTCCGAACGCGGCCGCTCGCTGTCGGGCGGCGAACGCCAGCGCATCGCGATCGCGCGCGCGATGCTGAAGGACGCGCCGATCCTGATCCTCGACGAAGCCACCAGCGCACTCGACACCGTCACCGAGACGCGCATCCAGCGCGCCCTGGACACCCTGTCACGCGGCCGCACCACCTTCATCATCGCGCACCGGCTCTCGACGGTACGCAATGCGGACATGATTCTGGTGCTCGACCATGGCAGCCTCGTCGAACGGGGCCGTTACGAGGAACTGGTCCGGCGCGGCGGCCTGTTCGCTCAGATGGCGGGCCAGGGCCACTTCGCGTCCGACCGCCGCGAGGGCCGCCACGCGCCGCAGTTCGACGTGGCGGCGTAACGGCAGCCATCGCTCCGGCACGTGCCGGGGCGAGGAGCTGGCCCGGCGCCGCCGGTCGTCCGCAGAATGCGGCAGCGCAGGCCGCCAAGGCCGGGCTGGCTCCTCATTAGCGTCGTATGTCAGCAAAGATGTCGTCATTCCGGGGCCGCCCGCGCTGTTTGCGGGCGGAACCCGGAATCCATTGTGATCTTTACCAGACAGCAACATGGATTCCGGGTTCGCCTGCGATGAAGCCGCAGGCGCCCCGGAATGACGAGATAAAAAGCGCTTGCTGACACAGAGCGCACACAAGAAACGGAAATTCACCAACTGATCGCAAACCAGAAAGAGTGTTCCTTTTCACACGTCTACGGCTGGCTGGTCGGTTCGCTAAGCAAGCTCCCTGTATAGCGCAAATCGTTTCTTCCCGGGCACCGGCCACCGCACGCGGCGGTTGAATTGCTCTCAAGGAACAGAAATTAACCAATTGATTGTAAACGATAATTTTTGTTCCTTTTCGGACGTCTACCGGCGCGCCGGTCGGTTGGCTAATCAGCTTCTCAACCCCGTGCGGGGGCAGGCGTTCGCGAAGAAACAAGAACTTGCGACAATTTGTTTCTCAAGAGCCTTTTTACCACGGATTTGCACGGATGCACACGGATAAAAGCTTTCGATCCGTGTCATCCGTGTTGATCCGTGGTAAGTGTTTTTTGATTTGCAACAGGGATTTATGGCGTTTGTTTCTCAAGAGGTGCTGGCTTGACTTGGGTCAGCAGGGAATCTCCTGCCCGTTGCACAATGGGGCGCCCGTCCCGCCAGCAGGAGCTCCCCATGAAAGTCCCGTACGCGTGCCTGCCCATGCTCATCGCCGGCGCGCTCGCGCTGGCTGCGCCCGCCGCCGGAGTCGCGGCCACGCCGCAACACGCGGTGTACGTCGCGCACCTGCACGCCATGAACACCGGCGTCAGCAAGTCCCGCACCACCGGCGAAGCGCGTTTCACCGTCGATGGCGACAAGCTCACGATTTCCGTCAAGGTGCACGGCGCGCCGCCCGACACCGTGCACTGGCAGCACTTCCATGGATTCAAGGACGGCCAGCCGGCGCACTGCGCGACCGCAGCCGATGACACCAACCACGACGGAATCGTCGACCTGATCGAAACCGAAAAGGCGTCGGGTACCACGATGGTTCCCTTCGATACCGATCCCGCCGCGATGGACATCGCGCACGGCACCTACCCGAAAGCCAATGCCAAAGGCGCATACACGTACAAGGAAACGGATTCCTTGAAGGCACTGGATGCGGCGTTCGCGAAGCAGTTCCCCGGCCAGAAGCTCGACCTCGCCAAGCGGGTGGTGTACATCCACGGCGTGCCGTCGGACACCAAATTGCCCGGCACGGTGAAATCGCTGGGACCGATCCCGGCGCAGGTCACCCTGCCGATCGCATGCGCGCGCATCGAGCGCGTTTCGGGAACCGCATCGCACTGACGCGCCGGTCCGAGCGTAGGCCGGCTCAAGGAGCAGAGCCGTAGGGCGGAACCCGCGGAAGCGGATTCCGCCGGATTCGCCCTTGGCGGAAGCGGCTGCGCCGATTCCGCCTGCCTGACTACCGTCAGCGGTTCGTGCATCGTCTGCACTGTGGCAATGCCGGCTCCGCCCTTCGAGCTTGAGCCGGCCTGCTTCGCTTACTTCATCGGTTTTTTGAACCGGTAGATGAACTGGCTGGTGTGGCCGCGGATGGCGGGGTCGAACACCTTGATGTCGAGAGGGTCCTTGGGGTTGACCAGCGCGTCGCTGGAGCCGTCGAACACGAAGCCCGCACCCTCGACTTCCTCCTTCACCACGGCAGGGTCGATCCGGTGCAGGGTATTGGTGTCGCTGATCCCCGAGCCCGCCGGCGCGATATGGTCGATGATGATGAACACGCCGCCCGGCTTCAGCGCCTCGTACACCTGCTGGTCGAACTTGTGCATGTCCACCGGGCCCATGAACGGGTCATGGTAGTCGTGGTAATTGTCGTCGGTGAACACGATGTCGACCTTCTGCGGCACGCTCAACATCGCCGCGGGTTGCTTCAGCAGGCTGACGTTGTGGCAGCGCGGGGTCTTCACCAGCCCCTGCCATTCGGCGAAGTCCTTGGCCGAAAACTTCATCATCTGGTCCGGCCACACCGTGTACACATGTCCCGTCGGGCCGACGATCTGGCTGAACACGCGGGTCCAATACCCGCTGCCCGGCACCAGTTCGAGCAC